>JBGSME010000408.1:0-8523 GCA_041740335.1 Bryobacteraceae bacterium
GCCGCCAAAGCCGGCGAGGTGCCTATTGGCGCGGTGCTGGCAGTGGACGGAGAGATCATCGCCCGCGCGCACAATCAGCCGATCACACGCCACGATCCAACGGCACACGCCGAGATCCTTGTTCTGCGGGCGGCGGCCGCCGCCACTGGCAACTATCGGCTTGCACAGGCCGACCTCTATGTCACCCTGGAACCTTGTGTGATGTGCGCCGGAGCACTGGTGAACGCGCGCATCCGGCGGCTGATTTTCGGGTGCCGCGATCTCCGCTTCGGCGGAGTCCGCAGCAAGTTTGAAATCGCTGACTCGGACCTGTTAAATCATCGGCTGGAGGTTGTGGAAGGGATTCTGGCGGGCGATTGTCAGGCCGTACTGCAGGACTTTTTCCGGCAGCGGCGGGCTTCGTCCGGGCAGGCTTGAAAGGCGATTGGAAGCGCCCGGGCTAGGGCTGCGCGGGCATTTGGAAGCGAAAGTCGCAGACCGGCCAGGGCGCGAAGCTCAACTGGAGGTCGCCGCGGTTCACCCACAGGGGCACTGTCTCCCCTTTGCCGAACCGTACGGTCTGGATGATCCCGTTGCGGCAGTGCTGGGACTTGGTTACCTCAAGAGTGCTCGGATCGTTGTTGGGACCCCAGTCGGAAAGGAACTTCTCGTAGTTGTAGTCGCGGCACGGCTTTTCCTCGGTGCAGCCCCACAACGCATAGGCAGCCGGATATTGCTTCGTCTTTACGAGTTCGAAGAAATGCTTGGCTTGCTGTTTTTCGCGATAGTCCCGGAACAGGAAGTAACCCGCCAGCCCCACGACGAAGATCGACGCCAGAGCGATCAAGATTCGGTTTCGGATGCGCTCACGCCGCGCATCTCCTTGGCCGTAGCCGTCCAGAAACGTATCGTTCATTCCGGATAGGCTCCTTTCTGCGGGCGACACCGCCAGAAGCTACTTTGCTGGGTGCGCTTTGTCGTAAGCCACGGTGGCATCCGCGGTGAAGTCGAGCGCCGGTTTGGAGTAAAGAGTGGTGCCAACATCGACAACCAGATCCAAGCCCTTATCCTCGGCAACTTTCTGGATCACCACGCGCATCCGTTGGGAGGCGCCACCGAGAATATCGTTGCGCTCCCGTTCCACGTCCTCTTGCAGATCCTGGCGCAAACGCTCCGCCTCTTTTTGCTTCCTGGTGCCCTGGGCAATCAACTCGGCTTCGCCTTGCGCGCTCAGCTTACCTTGCATGGTTTGTAACTGTTGCTGCACTTGAGCGATCTCACGGGTTAACAGGTCCAGTTTCTCCTGGCGGGGCTTGAATTTGGCTTCCATCGCGGCCTGCGCCTTCTTGAGGTCGGCGGTCTCGAGGAGTGCCTTCTGGGTGTCAATCACGCCTACCTTTACTTGCGCAAGGGCCGGCTGCTGCGCACCAACCAAAAACACCGCCGCGGCAAAAGCGCCAAGCGCCGACAATGACCAAACATGACGTAACATCGTTTACTTACTCCTGGGATCCTAATTCCTGTAGGTAGACGCCGCTGGCGAGCGGCAAGTTCCAATCTAACACAATCATTGAGCTTCGACGTACCGTTTGAGCCCTGCCGCGATGGTGGCGATCTGCTCGCTGGGACGCGCCATCAGATGGGCAATCAGTCGCGTTAAGGGAGGCTCCACTTCCAAATGGCTGCGGATGGTCACCTGAGTTCCGCCCTCCACCTCTTCCAACTCGAACGAAAAACGGCTCCAATATGGCAGGTCCCGTTCCACCTGCGCCGCCGCCACCATGCCGAACTGAAACTGCGTGACTTCGTAGGTGGCGACGAAACCATCCTTGAAAAAACCGCGCCATTGGGTCGGGCTCACAAACTCCGCCTTGGAAAACCCGGGGTGCCAGAGCGGAATCGAGTCGTAGTCGGTGACGGCGACCCACACCTCGGCTGGGGGCTTGCGGATCACCGTTTGCGTTGTCGAGTCAAAGCTGCGATCGAGCGACTGTCCGATTCCCCAAACCAGGGCAGTCAACAACACGAGGCCGCCGAGGACAAAAAACAGGGAGCGGAAGGGCTTGGTCACCGGAGGGCTTCTTCCAAAACGCGCCCGATAGAACCGGACGGGGTTTCCACTTCGGCGAGCACGGCCACGGTGGGCGCGATGTCGTTGACAGCCGCGCGCCGATGGTATCGCCCCGGCTTCACTCCGGGCCCCATCAGAATCAGTGGGACATGAGAATCGTAGTTGTGCGGCGAACCATGTGTGGCCTTGGTGTTGCCCCAGACCCAGAAAGGTTCAGTCAAGGGGAACACGTCCGCGCCGCGCTGGCGGTGGTATCCGTTCCGCAGCCTGATGTCAATCATGTCGCCGCCGAAGCGCCCGTCAACGAGATCATCGGAGGTGTAAACCCGGGCCACGTGCGCGATTTCTCGCACCACGCCAGCCGCTTCCCGGCGCAGCGCGGCCGGATTCAGGTTCTTCGCGCGGATCAATCCGTGATTCAAATAGACCGACGGTCCGGACCGCCCAAGCACCCATTTCCCTTCCCCATATTTTTCCCGCAGCCGGGCCTCGACGCGCGCCGCCGGCTCAGTTTCCGGGATACGTCCGGCGGGCATCTTACGCGAGGCCATGAGTTCGGGATTCGGCGCCACGCCATGATCAGCCGTGAACGCGACCAGAACATTCCGCATCCCGACCTTTGCCTCCAGATACTGGAAGAGCCGGGCCAGGGTCCGATCGGTTCGAATGGAGATGTCGCGCACCTGAGCCGAATCCGGTCCGTGTTCGTGGCCCACGTAGTCGTTGGACGAAAAACTCACGGCCAGCACATCGGTGCCTTCTCCCTGGCCCAGTTTCTCGGCCGCCACGGCTTTCTCCACAAATGCTTCGAGCAAATCGTTCCCGAACGGCGAACGCTGCATGTTGCCATAGTAGGTTGAATCCGGCTTCGCCGCCATCGTTAAGAACGTTTCGGCGCCACCCGTCGAGGTCCAGGGCTTGCCGAGCCACTGATCCACTGCGCGGCTTGTGTTGAACGCCTTGACCCAACCCGGGAGATCGGCGAAGTAGTACGCGCTCGAGACGATGTTTCCACTCTTGTTGTCGAACCAGTACGCCCCGTCGCCCATCCGCCCCACCGGCAGTATCGCACTGCGATCCTTCATCGACACACCGATTGCTTTGCTCGGCGCCCGGCCCGACATTTTTAACTCATCTGCCACGGTGGAGACCAGGAGCCTGTGCGGCGACGAACCCACACCTTCGGCGCCCAACAGGCGGACCGATTCGTCCGACACCGAAGACACGTCTTTTCCCGTAGCGCGGTCGTACCACTCGTTCCCGACGATGCCGCTTACTGAAGGCGGAGCCCCGCTGAGTACCGTGGAATGGCCGATCGCGGTCACGGTGGGAAAATGTTCGTAATGCGCATCGGTGTAAACCGCGCCTTGCGACAAGAGGCGGGCCAGTCCGCCATTGTATTGTGAGCCGAAGCGGTAGAAGTAGTCCTGGCGGAACTGATCGACGACGATCATCAGAATCAGTTTGGGCCGCTGCGTGGCGGGCCGCGGTCTTGGGGTTTGCGCAGCCGCGGCAATCGCGAGCAACAAGCAAAGTAAGATAGGCATTTTATTGATTACCGTAGTCTCCTCAGTCTTCGCCGCGGAGCCGGGGCGGCGATGATCCTTTCTGCTTTCAGGGCGCCCCGCCCTGTGCCGGCCGGCTAGTCGAACAGCACAGCGCCGGTTCCGGCGATTTGATAGAAGGTCCACTCGCGCTGCGGCACCGCCTTTCGCGGTTTGCGGCCCTGCTCGTCAGCCTCATGTTTTTCGCGCGCCATCGCCTGATCGCGGGTTAGCTTGAACCGTTCGAGTTTCCCCTCCACCACCGCCGACTTACCCACGCTCTCTTTGGGGAACACGATCTCGCCGTCGGCTACCTTCACTCGAATCGCGGCGTCGCCGTCTGCGTCGCGCAGCGCCACCCAACATCCCGCCATCTGGCACACCTCCACGATTCGCCCGCGAACGAGAATCTTTTTCCCGACGAGATTCTCACGACGGGATACGGCTTGGGCAACGCCGATGGCTCCATCCGTGGCCGGTGCGGCGCCGAGCCGGGTGTCCGCAGCCATTACGGACGCCGCCGCCAGGCACACGGCGATAGAAAAAGGCACTCGTAGCATTTGGGATATTATCTCATGAGGAAACGCACCGGCCGGGCGGAGCGTCCTTGATCCATGGGCTGCTGGTTCTTACTCGCATTGCTGGCCTCTTCCGCGGCGGCGCAGCCAACATCGAACGACGTATTCCGGGCCGGGACCGATCTTGTCGTAGTCCCAGTGACGGTCACGGGGCCCAAAACAGCCTTCGTCGACGGCCTCGGCGGCTCCGACTTCCGTCTCTCCGACAACGGCCGCGCTCAATCGATCCGCGTTGAAACCTCGGACGTCGTTTCCGTGCCCATCTCGATCGCCGTGGTGATCCAAACCAACGATCTTGCCCGCCCGGCGCTTGCCAAGATCTCGAAAGTCGGATCGATGATCCAGCCTCTGATCACCGGCGAAAATGGCCGTGCCGCCATCGTGCGTTTCGGAAGCCAAATCGAATTGGTTCAGGAGTTCACCTCCGACGCCTCTCTGATTGGCGACGCCTTCGCCCGGCTGGCGATTTACCCCGATTCCACGGCACGAATGCGTGACGCAGTGGATGCCGCGGCTCGCATGCTGGAGGCTCGCCCGCCCTCGGAGCGCAAAGCGATCCTGCTCATCAGCGAAACGCGGGACCGGGGGAGCGAAACCACGCTTGCCGAACTCGCGCAGTCTCTGCAGCGATCGAGCATCACAGTTTTCGCGGCAACGTTTTCCGTGTACGCCACCGCTTTCACATCGAAGCAACACGAGCAAACAGCGGCATCGGGAATGAACCTGATCGCTGCGTTTCGCGAACTTGGGCGTCTGGGGAAACTCAACGACGTGGAAGCGCTGACAGAGGCGACTGGCGGAGACCGGTCGTCATTCGCCACACTGCGTTCGCTTGAAACCCGGGTCTCGCGGCTCGGCGAAGAACTTCACGCCCAGTACCAGCTTACCTACCAACCCGATACCAAAGACGCCGGCTACCATCGAATTGCGATTCAAATTCCGGCCCAGCCGAAACTGGCCGTCCGCGCCCGCCCGGGCTACTGGAACGGACTGCGGGCCGAATAAGTCTCACATATACAATCCGCCGTTCACGTCGAGCACGTGGCCGGTGATATAGCCGGCCTCTTCGCTCGCCAGGAACCGCACGGCCGCGGCCACATCCTCAGGAGCCCCGAGCCGCTTGAGTGGAATCCTGCCGAGCAGGGTTTCCTTCCACTCGGGCGCCAGGCCGGACGTCATGTCGGTGTCGATGAATCCCGGCGCCACGGCGTTGACCGTGATGTTCCGGCTGGCCATCTCCTGGGCAATCGCCTTCGTCAGGCCGATCAGCCCGGCCTTCGATGCCACATAGTTGGATTGGCCCGGATTTCCGCACTCGCCCACCACCGAGCTGATATTGACGATCCGCCCCCAACGCTCGCGCATCATACCTTGCAGCACTTGTTGAATACAGAGAAAGGCTCCGGTGAGGTTTGTTTGGATCACGACGTTCCAGTCGTCCGGCTTCATCCGCAGCGCCAGGCCGTCGCGGGTGACCGCCGCGTTGTTTACCAGAATGTCGATCCGCCCGGTCTTTTCGATTGCGGCTCGAAAAGCAGCCTGGATCGAATCGGGCTGGGAGAGGTCCATTTCCACAACGACGGAGTCAGGAATCTGAGCCGAAACTTCGTCCAACCGTTCACGATCCCGGGCGGCGAGCACGATGCGGTGCCCAGCAGCCGCCAAAGAAAGTGCGCACGCCTTGCCGATTCCGCGGCTGGCGCCTGTTATTAAAGCAGTCCGGTTTGTCATCATAGAGGTTCAGAGACACATCATGGCATACAAAGACCTGAGGGAGTTCATCGCCGCCCTCGAAAAAGCCGGCGAACTCAAGCGCATTCCATTTGAAGTGGACCCGCACCTGGAGATGACGGCGTTCGCCGACCGGTCAGTAAAACAGAACGGGCCCGCTTTGTTGTTTGAAAAGGCGAAGGGATCCGCCATTCCGGTGTTGATCAACGCCTTCGCCAGCCGGCGCCGCATGGAGATCGCCCTTGGAGTGGACTCCGTGGATGAGATCGCCAACCGCATCTCCGAGTATCTGCAGATGAAGATGCCTGAAGGCATGCTCGGCAAGCTCAAGATGCTGCCGATGCTGGCCGAGATGGGCTCATTTTTTCCCAAGATCGTTAGCGGCGGACCGTGCAAGGAAGTGATCCGCAAGCGCGGCGAGTTCTCACTATTCGACTTTCCGATCCTGCACTGCTGGCCGGATGACGGCGGACGCTACATCACCCTGCCGATGGTGTTCTCAAAGAACCCGGAGACCGGCAAGCGGAATTGCGGCTGCTATCGCATCCAGATTTTCGACGAACGGACCACAGGGATGCATTGGCAGACGCACAAGCAAGGCGCGGATCACTACCGGCGTCTACGCGAGAAGGGCGAGACGCGGCGCATGGAACTGGCGGTTGCAATCGGCGCCGATCCGGCCACGATGTATTCAGCGATCCTGCCGCTGCCTCCCGATCTGGACGAGATGATGATCGCCGGATTCATCCGTTCGAAGCCGGTTGAAATGGTGAAGTGCGAAACCGTGGATATCGAAGTGCCCGCGAACGCCGAAATCGTGTTGGAGGGCTATGTCGAGTTGGGTGAGCTACGCACGGAAGGGCCGTTCGGCGATCATACGGGCTTCTATTCGCTGGCCGACGACTACCCGGTTTTCCATGTGGAGTGCGTGACGCATCGCAAGAACCCGGTGTACGCGACGACGGTTGTGGGCCCTCCGCCAATGGAGGATTTCTACATGGGCCAGGCCATCGAACGAATCTTTCTGCCGCTGATGCGCCTGAACCTGCCGGAAGTGAGGGACATCCATATGCCGGCCGAAGGAATCTTCCACAACCTGATTATCGTGTCGATCCGCAAGACCTACCCCGGGCATGCGCGCAAGGTGATGCATGGGATCTGGGGCACCGGGCAGGCGATGTTCTCGAAATGCATCCTGGTGGTGGACGAAGATGTGGACGTGCAGAACGTCTCCGAGGTGGCTTGGAAAGCGCTGAACAACATCGACCCGGAACGCGACATCGAGTTCGTGCATGGTCCGGTTGATTCGCTCGATCACGCGAGCCGGCTGGCGAACTACGGATCGAAGATGGGGATCGACGCTACGAAAAAGTGGCCAGCGGAAGGCTTTACGCGGCCGTGGCCGGACGTGATCAAGATGGATCCGGAGGTGATCGCGCGGGTGGATGGGTTTTGGAAGAAGGCGGGGCTTTAGGCTGACTTTCTTACTTGTACGCGACGGCGGCGCTGGACGGTCCGGCCAAGTGGATCACGTCAAAACGCCGGAACCCAACTTCGCCGCACCACTTGCGGAAATCGGCGCCGGAATAGTCAAACGCCTCGCCAAACTCGATCAGCATGTTGAGCGACATGAGCAGCCCGAACAGGTTTTCCCGCCGCGCGTCGTCAATCAAGGCCTCGATGGCGACGAGCGCTCCGCCCTCCGGCAGCGCGTCGTAGGCAGCACGGATGAGATGCATCTTGTTTTCCAGGTTCCAGTCGTGGAGAATCATGCCCATCGTGATGACATCGGCCCTGGGTAGAGGGCCCTTGAAAAAATCGCCGCTGGCTGTGGTGATGCGATCGCTCAGCCCGGCGGCCGCGATGTGCTTCCGCGCGATCGACTCCACTGGAGGAAGGTCGAACGAGACACATCGCAGATGGGGATGTGCCTTTGCCGTCTCGATGCAAAGCAATCCGGTGGCGCCGCCCACGTCGCACAGCGTCTTGTAGGGCGAGAAGTCGAACTTTGCCGCGAACGCTTCAAAGTTGATCCGCGACAGGCCGGTCATCGCGCCCATGAACTGCTCGAGGCGGGGGAGTTCCTCGTACAGTTCCTCGAAGACGCCCTTCAGCCCGTGCTTGGCCTCGTTCTGGGGCTTGCCGGTTCGAAGCGCATCGGGCAGATCGTGCCAGAACTTGAACAGACGGTCGTTCAGCATCACCAGAATCCCGCCCACGTATCGAGGGCTGGCGCGATCCAGGTACAGTAATCCGGCCGGCGTATTGTTATATTTGGCGTCCGGGCCGTCCCCTTCGCGATCGAGAAACTTCATCGCCACCAGCGCATCGAAGAAATCCGCGATAGCGCGCGGATGCAGATCCAATTCGGCGCCCAGCACAGCGCCTGTGAGGCTGCGGCCGCCGAGCTTGCTGAATACGTCGAACTCGACGGCGGTGAGCAGCACTTTCGAAGACCAGAAGGCAAACGCCGTTTGAAGAATCGGACCCGGATCGAGGACCGGTTCATTTTCTGTCATGGCTGTCATTATCCTCTCTATTCGCTTCAACCGCATGCCGAAAACGCCGCGCCACGACAGAGGCCCCGTGGTCACTGGCGATAAAGCGGCGCGCCGCGCCG
>JBGSME010000409.1:0-7919 GCA_041740335.1 Bryobacteraceae bacterium
GCGCCTCCGCCTCCCCCGGTTTACACTGGACCCCGGTCCGGACGGATCATTTGGACCGGTTTTCTTGCGCCAGGCGCGTCGGTCACCATCGACGGTCGGAGTGCGTCGGCAGGCACCGTCAACGCGGCTCTGCCTGGGATCCCGGTGCGAATGAGCGTCTATCCGGCCGAATTCACCAGCAGCGGCATATCGCTGTTCAGCGCAAGTTCACGGCATGCGTCCAACGATGTTACCGAAGGACGCAGTGCGCGCAATGGTTGGATGAATACGCGGTACGTCTACGACGCCGAACGCGCCCGGGACGCACAGTTGGTATCGGCTCCGGCCGAGCGCGATGGGTTCAGGAAATTCGTTCTGCGAGGCGGCTCACGCCCGGTGGCGGCCGTCGTGATTGACTGGCAGGCCGCCGAGTAAAGATCGCTTACGCGTCCACGTGGTCGGCGAAGAAGCGATCGAGCCGTGCCTTGTGTTCCACGCTCAGCTTCTGGCTCAGATCCCTCATCTCAGACTTCTTGAGCGGCTTGAAAGCCTTGGCCAACCGGATATTCTCGTCGATGAATTCGTGCTTCGGCATTCCCATTACGCCAGCCGCCACAGGCAGCGAAAGCGCATATCGGATCAGGGTATCAATCGGCGCAGCATTCACCAAGCCATCCTGCGCGAACAGCTTCATCGCGGTAACACCCATCTTCTTCTTGAGAGCCACCGGCAGCGCGATATGCTCGAAGCTGTCTTTCATCTCGCGATTGATGATCATGCCGCCCTTGCCGTTGGTCATCCCGACCAGCGCCGCGTTGAGAGCCATCTGGGTGCAATCGAAATCGTGCCGCTCGAGCGCTGTCTTGAGCGTGGTAGGGTCGGTGTGGCTGGTTACGCCGATAAAACGCGTGATCTTTTGATCGCGCAGCTTGTACAACAACTTCAATAGACCGTCGGGCGCTTCCACCTTGGCGAGATCTTCGGCCCCGAGTAGTGAATGGACATGAATCAGATCCACTTGGTCGACGCCCAACCGCTTGAGCGAGGCCTCGAAAATCTTCTCCGCCTTGGCTCCGTCGCGCTCACTGATTTTGGTGGCGAGCCACAGACCCTTGCGCCGATCGCGGATCGCCGCGCCAACCCAACCTTCGCTCTTGCCGCTGCCGTAGCTATACGCGGTGTCGACGTAGGTAACGCCCTGGGCGAAGGCCTTATGCAATGCCTCAACGGCTTTCTCTTCGGTCCCGTAACTCAACAGGCGCGATCCGCAACCCATCGCAGCCACCGAGACGCGAGCCCCGGTGCGGCCCAGAATTCGTGTCGGCATGCCGCTCTTGGCATCGGTTTTCCCGCCCATGGCGGTTTGCGCCGCTGCTCCAAAAGGAATCGCTTCGAGAAAGGTACGTCGGCTGATCGGCATGCCACGATCATATCGCACCCTGTGCTACGATTTCACGCAAGTGAAGATTACCGGCGTTGAAAGCATCTATCTCCGTCTTCCTCAAGTGAAGGGCCAGTGCGACAGCGGGCAGGACGCGCTGCTGGTTCGCGTCACCACCGACGCCGGCATCACCGGAATCGGCGAGGTCGACTCCAGCCCGATGGCAGTAAAAGGCGCCATCGACGGGCCTTTTTCGCACACCATCACCTCCGGCCTGGGGCACCTGGTAATCGGCGAGGATCCTTTCGAAACCGAAAAGATCTGGCACAAAATGTATTCCGGCAATATCTACGCCGGGCGCAGCGGCGCGGCCTTTCACGCCATGTCCGGAATCGACATCGCACTCTGGGACATCAAGGGAAAAGCGCTCGGCATGCCGGTGTGGAAGCTGCTCGGCGGCGGCTTTCACGATCGCATCCGCTGTTACGCCAGTTCCCTGTTCGGGGCCACGCCGGCCGCCACCGGAGAGCTCGCGCGCCGCTTCCGCGACCAGGGCTTCTCCGCCGTCAAGTTCGGCTGGGCGCCAATGGGCCGCGATGCCGCCACCGACATCGCACTGGTAAAGGAAGCTCGCGCCGGTCTCGGCGCCGAACCGGATCTGCTCATCGACGCCGGCCTCGTCTGGGATGCCAAAACCGCCATCCAACGCGCCCGCGCCTTCTCCGGCTACGGCATCTTCTGGCTGGAAGAACCGCTCCGCCCGGATGACTACAACGGATACCGCAAGCTGAGCAATGCCTCCGATGTCCGCATCGCTGCCGGCGAAGAGGAATCCGGCAGGGCGGGATTTGTCGACCTGATGGACCGCGGCGGCATCGATGTCGTCCAAGTGGACCTCACCCGCTGCGGCGGCTTCACGGAAGCCATGAAGATCGCCGCCCTTGCCTGGGATCGGGGCTTGCCGGTGGCCAACCACGGCTTCACCACCTACGTGAATGTCGCTGCCGCCCTGCATTGGCTCAATTCCATTCCGAACGCGCTCATCTGCGAATTTGTCGCGGAAGAAGAGACCACGCTCCGCGAAGAGATTACACGCCAGAGGTTCCGAGCCAAGGACGGGTATTTGACCCCGCCGGCCGAGCCGGGCCTTGGCGTCGATCTTGACGAAGAGGCCGTGCGCCGCTATCGAGTGGCGTAGGGAAAGTCCGTCAGGCAAGGTAACCCTTTCGGCCCCCCGCGCGAATCACCGTTAACGATGTTTGTACTTGCTCTTGCGCTTTCCGTCACCGCCCCGCCCGCGCATGATGACTGGGACCGAATGCTGGCCCGGCACGTCACGCCGCAAGCCCGCGTGGACTACTCGGCTTGGAAGAAGAGCGGTACCGGCGAACTCGACCGTTACCTCGAGACGCTCGCAGCCCCATGGCCGGCCGCGGCGATGCCCTCCCAGGCGCGGAAAGCGGCTCTCATCAACGCCTACAATGCACTAGTGGTCCGCTGGATACTCGGAAACTACCCCGTCGAAAGCATCTGGAAGACCGCCAACCCTTTCCGTGAGCCTCGCCACACCGTCGATGGCCGCATCGTCTCTCTCGATCAAATCGAGAACGAACTGCGGGAACTCGGCGACCCCCGGGTTCATGCTGTCCTCGTATGCGCTGCCCGAAGCTGCCCTCCGCTGCGCCGCGAAGCCTATCGCGCCGGGCGTCTCGATGAGCAGATGGATGACAACACCCGGATATGGCTTGCCAACGCCGAGCTCAACAAGTTCGACACCTCCCGGCTCAAAGCCGAGGTCAGTTCGATCTTCCACTGGTTCGCCGCCGACTTTCAACGAAACGGGGGCACCGTCCGCGAGTTTCTCGCCCGCTTCGCTCCCCCGCCTGCGCAGCCGATGCTCCGCGAGGGCGTCGTTATCCGGTACAAAACCTATCAATGGGGATTGAACGACACCGGGAGGGTCGGGGAAAACTATGGTGGCGTTTCGCTCTGGTGGAATGTCTTGAAGAACAAGTTCTAACCGCGCGCGGCGGCTACTGCTTCTTCGGAGGCATCTCGTAAACAAAAAGCTGATGGACCCGCTTGTGGGCTTCCACCTTCTCCACCTTCTTCGGCACCCAACCAGGAATCTCGTAGTCGTGCGACACCACCCTGGCGCCCGGCTTCAAGTACCTTTCGAGATTCGGCCGAAGCTTGTCGTTGCTCTTCGTAAGAAGATAGATCGTAACGACGTTGGCCTCACTCAGGTCGGTGCTCAACAGGTCGCCTTCCACCACCTTGCATTGATCCGACAAAAGCAGCCGTTCGATGCGTTGGCGGGAGTTCTGCGCTTCCTTAGGCGAAATTTCAATTCCAACCGCCTTGGCGCCGAACCGCTGGGCAGCGGTGATCAGCACGCGCCCGTCGCCCGATCCCAGGTCATACAGGGTCTCTCCCGGCTTGAGAGCCGCCGCCTCGAGCATCTTTTCCACTACGTTTTGAGGCGAAGGAACGAACGGCGCCAGCCGGTTCACCGGCGGAACCTGAATACGCTGCGCCATCGCGGGAAACGCCGTAGCCGCAATCACGCCTGTCAGAACTATCGTCGTCAATCTCATTCACTAACCTCTACTGAGAAGAGACCGCTGCCACTTGCTTCTCGTTTCGAAAATTCAGGATCTTTCCCACCATTTCACTGACGGCGAACCAAAGATCTCGCGGGCGAGAGATGGTGTACTCCACTCCTTTGAAGAACTTAACGGCGTTTCCAATTGTATCGCGCCACGGCGTCGCGTGCGGATTGAGGATGTAGTTCATGTAGAAGACCGGGAACTTCAGTTCACCCACTTCCCGCAGCTTCTCGTCCGGGATTTTGGCGTCGAGCATGGCCTTCGGGCCGGCAAAAATCATCGCTTGCGGACCAGGTTTAAACTCCGCGGCAATCAAATCGCCCAGAAACGCTGTTTCGCCGTGCTTCTCCGCCAGGCGTTTCAAGTCCACGGTGCCCAATTGGAGCGTTTCGAGCGAAGCCCCAAGCCCGCGAAAGTCGATTTTGTCGGCGCCCTCCTGGCGGTGCAAAACCTTTTGTTCCTGCAGGTTGAAGGCCACCACGCTGAACTTGCCGATGTGCGGATCGCGGTTAAGGGTCCGTAGCATCGACACCAGCGCCACGGTGTCGAGCGGCCTCAATGACGCGGCACGCGCCTTTTGCGGCGCGAAATTCACCAGGATTTTCACTTGGAGCAGGTCTTCCTTGGCGTCCCGCTCCACCGGAGGGTCGTCATAGAACTGTTCCCACCGCACAGGCTCGATCGCCTTCGCTTCGATGGCCAGTGCGATCTCGCGATCCTTCTCCGGCAGTTCCGCCTCCACTTCCCACGACGAGGCGCACACCCGTTCGGTGCGATCACGCATAAGCCAATCCACATGATACTTGCCCTCGCCCAGATCGAATGCTCCCTGCAAATACGCGTCGCCAGTCGCCTCTTCCTCAATGGAAGGCACCCGTACCTTCTGAATGAAGTAGCGCTTGGCCTCAGGCTCGCCTTCCGGATAGATGCGAAACAGGATGGTGAGCAGGTTTTCCGTGCCGGCCAATTCACGCAGCGGCACACTGATGTCGTAACCGGCATGAAAGCGAAGATCGAAGCCTAGAAACGCCTTGTCGCTGGTGACGGTGCACGGCAGATCCTTGCGCTCATCGCCGGCTTCGAGCACCGCAAGGTCTGTATTCTGGATCCGAACCACCGACCCCGGTCCGGAGCCAATCAGCGGAACCTGCGCCATCACTGGTGCGCCTAGCCCGGCGACAGCAGCCACCACGAGCAGGTGGCAACTCATCCCCCCGGCCTTCGCAAGTTGTTGAAGGACTGTAGTCTTCTTGGCGGACATGGGATTCTGCTCATTGCACCCTCTGGTGCTGTTATTTTGTATTATGGACCAGAACCCGCCCCAACGCCACCCCTTTCCTCGGCGGGAGGGCTAGGGAATCGTCATGGAACCTTCATTAAACCAACGTTTTCGAACGGTACTCGGCGGCTACCGTCGCGAATTCGAACGCAACCTCCAATTACACAAGGATCGGATCCACTGCGGCCCGGGCTGTAGTGCCTGCTGCGGGCAATTTTTCCAAATCACCGAAATCGAAGCGGCCGAAGTCTCGCAGGCCGTAACACAGCTCCCCTCAGACCAGGCTGAACGGATGCGGGAGCGTGCACAAGCCTACCTGGCACGGCGCGCCCAAATGATCGCCAGCGGACCTGAATCCCCTGCCGAAGCCTGGGGCAGCCTACCTCCTCCGGGAGCCCGGCTCGACTGCCCGGCCCTCGAACAGGGACGCTGCTCCATCTATGAGCACCGCCCGGTGATCTGCCGCAAGTTCGGGATGCCGCTCTGGAATCCGGACAAACCCGGGCGAGTCTACGCCTGCGAACTCAATTTCGCGGAAGGAGCGGAGATCGAAGACGGCCGCCTCATTCAGATTCAAACCGGTCTCCACAACGAGTGGAAGGGCTTGCAGCGCGACTACAATGCCGCCGGCGGCTACCGGGACCGGAACCCGATCACCGTGGCACGCGCAATTGTCGAAGATTATCGAGCCCTTGTTCGCCAAACCAGTAACGCTGGCGATATGTTACGCTGACAGTTAATATGGCCTCCCGCAGCGTCAACAAAGTGATTCTCGTCGGCAATCTCGGCAAGGATGCCGAGACTCGATTCACCCCTGGAGGTCAAGCGCGAACGACCTTTTCAATCGCCACTAGCCGCCGCTGGAAAGATCAGCAAACCGGGGAATGGCGAGAAGAGACCGACTGGCACAATATCGTCTTGTGGCGGTCGGAAAACCTTGCCAATTACCTCATCAAGGGCAAACAGATCTACTGCGAAGGCCGGCTCCAAAGCCGCTCCTACGACGACAAAGATGGCAACAAACGCTACGTCACCGAGGTGGTGGCCGACGATGTCATCTTGCTCGGCGGGCGCGGCGGGGCGGATATGGATGATTCCGGCGGTGGTTTTTCGTCCCGCGAATCGAGCGCGAGTGCCGGATCCGGTGGACCGGTCTCGATGCCCCGCACCGCGAAGCGTCCCGCTCCGGCAGCCGAACCGGATCCTTACGGGGATCAAGGCATCTCGGACGAAGACGTCCCGTTCTAAATCGCGGCTATCGCCGTTTGGTCACCGCCGAAGATGCCTCATCGGCGGTCTCGCGCCACTTAGCCCGTGACCGGACCGGTTCGGTCGGCTCGGGCGACAGCCCGGCATTCTGCCCGAGTACAGCTTGCAGTGAAAGCAGTTGATCATCCAACTCAACAGGCGGCGCTTCCGCCGTGCCGGTCACGACGAACGGGCCCGAGCGCAGAAAATTAACGATCTTGCGTGCCGTCTGGGCGTTCAGAAACCGGAGCGACCCCAAACGCTCGGAACCGGCTTCCACCGCGTCGGCCAACCGGGCCGCATCGGCCCGCAGCACCATCTGCCCGGCCCCGGCGAGGTAACTCTTGGTCCATTGGCTGCGCTGGCGAGCTTCAAAGTCCACCGGCGGCGGGAGAGTGCCGTGCGGAGCCCATCCGTGCAACTCACCGATTCGTAACGTCTCGCGCCACTCCTCGACCGTCACTTCGATTTCGTCTCCAAGTTGATTAATCAGGTTCACGGCCTAATCCCTTGTCAGCTATCGGCTCCGGTGCTCGCAGGTATTAGTGTGTATGAAAGTTTTTCTGAGAACTACTCCTTGTTGAAGGGTTACAGCAAAAGAAGTTGAGGGTGAAGCAGTTCCCCGCAAGGACCCGCTTCACCCTCATTTGTTGAACAAACTGACTATCTTACGGCGACGGTAACCCCCGGTGGGCTGATGAAAGATCCCACTCTGATGCGGATCGACACATTCGGACCCGTCGGCGTGTTCGGCGCGAGTTCCGCGTTGATCTGCCAAACACCCGAGACGAATTGCGGAGCGGACCCGTTATAAAGGACCTTCGCAGCGATGCCGCCGACTTCCACCGACACCGGCAGCAACGGCGAACGTAGCGGTGCGTTTACCGCCGGGATCGTCCCATCGACGCCGAACGGCGAGGTTTGCCCTTCCCCCGTGGCGTAGATCACGATCGGAAGTCCCCGGTCCGCGGGGCGGTTGGCTCCGTTGATCGAGTTGTCCGAATTGAGGATGGCGCCCTGGCCGGCCTGATTCAACACGAACAAGGCCGGGTTGGCGTCGGCTACCCGCAGATCCAGCGTCTCCGAAGTAATGCCCTGGCTCTCAACCCGCAGCCGGACCGACGCCCGTCCCGACAATCCATACGGCACGACACCGTTGATCTGCGTGCCCGATACGTACAGCAGCGGCGCCGGTATGTTGTCGAACAACACGCGGATTCCGCCCAGCGTGGTATCCACGTTTCCACTCTGGTTGAGCCTGGTTTGCAGCGGAGTTGCTGGCCCGAGATTGGTTCCGGCGATCGTGAAAATCATGCCCGGAACCGCCGCCGAAGGCGCAAACGTGGCTCCGTTGACGAAGCTGGTGAATTGCGGCGCGGGAATTGCCGTCACTGTCAGGGTCACGTTGATGGTCCGCACGTTG
>JBGSME010000410.1:0-4055 GCA_041740335.1 Bryobacteraceae bacterium
AATCGGCCGCGGTGTCGGGAGACCGCGATGGCGTCCTTGTCGACCTCTCGGAAGCGTCCGGCGAAATCAGGTTCCGCCTCGACGATTCCGACACCATGGGCCTTTTCGAGACCTCCATCTCCATTGAAGCCCTCAAGAGGGATCTGAGCCACCGTTGGTCCGCGAAAGGCAAAGCGCGGCATCCGTATATGCAGAAAATGGGAGTGGATCCGCAATTTACCGTCGAATGCGACCTGGTGGACACCCGCGGCCGCATGGACGAACGAATCACGTTCGAACACCGCGAGCCCTTGAAAGCCGGCGACTATTTCTACCTGCGCGCCGAGCAACTCGACACCAATCGCATCTGGACCAGCCCCGTTTGGGTCAACTGAAGCAATATGGCCCAACTGGTTCGCGGACTCGGCTTGGCCGGCGCCATTTCGATCAACATCGCCAACATTATCGGCACCGGTGTTTTTCTCAAGGCGCGCGTGATGACATGCAATGTCGAGTCCCCCGGCATGGTGGTGGGCGTGTGGGTTGCGGCGGCGTTGCTTGTGGCCGCCGGAGCGCTCAGTTATGCGGAGCTTACCGCGATGATGCCGGAAGCCGGCGGTGAGTACGTCTTCCTGAGGCGCGCGTACGGTCCGCGTATAGGATTCCTCTACGGGTGGACCTACATTCTCGTCTCGCGAGCCGGGTCCCTCGCGGCCCAGTCTGTCTCCACCGCGATCTTTTTCAACATTGCCTCCGGCGGATTGCTCGAAGGGCGGCTCGCGCTTGGCTCCATCGTAGCCCTGTGGACGATGATGCTGATCAATTGCACGCCGGTGAAGACAACCGGAACAATCGCGACGGTGTTCACGGCGATTAAGGTGCTGCTGGTAGGTGGGCTGGCTGCGGTGATCGTGGTGTGGGGCCGCGGCGATTGGGGAAACTATGCTCTCTCCGGCGTTGCTGGAGCCTGTGAAGGAGTTTCCGATGCTACTCGGGGCGGCGCAGCCGGCTTCGGAGCCGCTATGCTCGGCGCCCTCTGGGGATTCCAGGGGTGGGCGAATCTCACCCCCGTCGCCGGCGAAGTTCGTGATCCGGCGCGGAACATCGCCCGCGGCTTCCTCTTCGCACTCGCCATCGTCGCGGCGCTCTATATCTCGGCCAACGCAGCGTATTTTTACGTGCTGACGCCGGTTGAGGTGGCCGGGGTGCCATTGTCATCGTCGGTGGCCACCGTAGCACTGGCGCGCATCTTCGGAGCCGGCGTCGTCGGCTGGATGGCTGTAGGAATGTTGATTTCCTCGGCCGGAGCGCTGCACTCCGGGCTCGTCGCGACGATCCGCGTTCCGTACGCGATGGCCCGCGATGGGCTCTACTTTCAGGGCCTTGGCACATTATCGGCGAACGGGGTCCCGGTGCGGTCCGCCATCTTCGTTACCGCGATTTCCAGTCTCCTGGCGCTCTCTGGAAACTACGACCGGCTTACGGATTGGGCCATCTTCGCGCTATGGTTGTTCTATGGATTGACAACTGCTGCAGTGATAGTACTACGGAGGAAAATGCCCGATGCGCCGCGGCCGTTTCGTGTGCCGGGCTATCCGGTGGTACCGGTCTTGTTTTTGCTGGTAACCGGGTGGCTCATCGTTAACACCTTGCTTACTGCGCCAGGATCAGCGCTTGTTGGGATAGGGCTGATGCTGGCGGGGCTACCATTCTACTGGTGGTGGACCAGGCATCAGCTATAGGACCATCAGCGCTTATTTCCCAGTACGAATACCCACATTTTAGTTTCCAAGTACGGTGCTCATTGGAACTTAGGATGCACCCATTGGCGGAGTGCGGCGGACCTCAGCAATACCAGCAATAGGTTACAAGCGGGCCGACCAAGCACAATTGGTAATAACTACCGGATTCCCGGAATAGTCCACTGAAAAAATTCCCGATGTTCCCCGGGACCTCGCTCAAGGGCCGGTTTGGCCCTGAGTGCGGCTCACGCAGGCAGCTCCATTCCTGCCCGCATCGGATCATCGCGAGAAGACTAAAGGAGAGGATATGAGCCCAATTTCAATTGGAAGAAGAGTCGGTACTTATACGACGCGAGTACTGCTGGCGGCATCGTGCATGGCAATGGCGCTATCGGCGCAGACGACCACGTTTCCGTTGCGCATCAACGCCGGTTTCTCGACAGACTTTACAGATTCCACCGGCACGGTGTGGAAAGGCGATAAATACGTTATAGGAGCTAATTTTAGAAACTACGAGAGCCGTGTCAGCAGTCCCGACAAGGCCCTGTACGGAAGAATGAGCGAATCGAGGGGCAATGTTCTGTGGTATCAGATTCCGGTCCCTAATGGATCCTACAAGGTGACGTTGTTGTTCGCCGAGGCCACGGCGACCGCGGCGGGGCAGCGGATCATGGATATCACAGCAAATGGGGAACCGGGTCTGCGGCGTTTTGACATTCTTACCAAGGTACGCCCGGGAATGCCGCATCGTGAACCGCTTCCATCGATCAAGGTTACGACTGGAGCGATACAGATCCGCTTTCGCGGCTTGCGTGGCACCGCCGTCGTATCCGGGCTCGAGATCCTGAGCGAAAACACTTCGCCTCCTCCACCCGCCCCGGCGATGACACTCGCTCCAGCCAACGTTACGCTCAACGGTGGCGGCAAGCAGCAGTACACGGCAACGGTCACTGGAACATCGCCCGGCGTGACGTGGTCACTCGCGAGCAGCCTCGCGCAGCCGGGAACGATTAGTTCCGCTGGACTGTATCAAGCGCCGACTACGATTTCCGGATCCGGCAGTGTTACCGTAAAGGCAACCAGCACATCCGCCGCCGGCCTCTCGGCCACCGCCACCATCCAGTTGTTGAGCACGGTGCGGATCAGCTTGTCGGCCCCCGCCACTGTGCTGTCGGGCCAAACGCATCAGTTCACTGCTTCGGTCACCGGAAGCTCCGATACACGCGCAACCTGGACAACTACCAGTGGATCGGTCTCCTCGGCCGGGCTGTTCACGGCCCCGAGCGTCACGTCGCAGACCAAGTTCACGATCAAGGCGCGCAGCGTCGCCGACCCGGCTCAGGAGGCGACCGTGGTTGCGACCGTGAATCCGGCCGTCGCGCCGGCTCCCCCTCCGCCGCCTCCCCCGATCAGTGAGGTAACCACTTATGTGGAAACTTCGGGTCTGGTCGCGATGGAGGCCGAACGCGGAGCCCTGATCTCGAGAAACGGCGCGAGCTGGTCACCGGTTACCACGCCGGCCGGCTTTGCTGGCAGCGGAGCTCTTGGCTCGGTGCCGAACTCCGGCATCAACTACCAGAACACCTACCAGTCCTCGGCGCCGGAAATTCAGCTGCTCGTGCAGTTCACCAATCCGGGCGTCTACTACATCTGGGCGCGCGGTCACGGCCCTACCTTCGCCGACGATTCGATTCATGTCGGGCTGGATGATCAGACCGTTCCAACAGGCGAAGTGCTTTCCAACTTCGATGTCACTGGCGGCGGGTGGAGCTGGGCCAACACCGCCATGGACACCTTTGCACGCCGCTCGGTCAACATTCTCTCGCCCGGCATTCACAAGATCCACATTTGGGTTCGGGAAGACGGTGTGATTCTCGACCGGCTCGTTCTTGCCAAGGACGCAGCCTTCGTGCCCACCGGGAACGGACCGGCGGAAAGCAGCACTACCAGTGCGGGCCCCGTACTGAGCGCGGCACCATCCAGCCTCACGTTTGCCGGAATTGTGGGCGGAGCGAATCCGGCCTCGAAAACCGTAAGCATCACCAATCTCGGCGGCCAGACGCTCAGTTGGAGCGCGACGGCAAGCCCATCCTGGATCACGGTGTCGCCTGCCAGCGGATCCGCTCCCGGTACACTCACGGTATCGGTTTCGACATCGGCGCTGGCGGTGGGCGCCCATGGCGGCACAGTAACCATCTCCGCGCCAGGAGCCTCAGGAACGCCGAAAACGATTCCTGTCACGCTCAACATCGGCGCAGTGCCGCCACCCGCGCCTCTGCCCGCGCCTGTCCTGAGCGTGACCCCGGCCACGCTGAGCTTCGCTACCATCGCCGG
>JBGSME010000411.1:0-5930 GCA_041740335.1 Bryobacteraceae bacterium
TTGCTGGTCCGTAGCGGCTCATCAGTGCGCAGGCCTTCGTTGTACCGTCCAAGGACGGCAAAGTCGAGGTAGTTCCGAAGTTCAGTCCAGAGTGCCCGGCGGACTTCGCTACCCGCGTCTTCGCGAGTCCAATACGTGCCGCTCTCGAGTTCGCCCTCCGTGTAGCCGGTGAACATCCCGAAGCTGAAGCCGGGCAACGCTGCATTGAGCCGGGTAGCGAGTGCCAGGAGATCCGGCGCTTGGTGCATCGGCTCGCCGCCAGAGAATGTGAGTCCGGTGACTCCTGCCGTTTCGTGGCATGCGATCGCCCACACTACCAGTTCGCCTACACAACGTTCCTCACCAGCGAAGGAGTGGCTCGCCGGGTTCCAGCATTTTTTGCAACCGAGCCGACACCCCTGCACAAACAACACCGCGCGCAGGCTGGGCCCGTTGACCCGGCTTGCATCGATCAGTCCATGAATCAACATGCCGCCTCCAGCCAAGCAGGTTGCTCACCGTAAACAGGCGTGTCGCTCACTACGCCACGCCGCACCTCGAAACGTTCCACCAACTCGCGCCGGATGCGCTCCTCCGTGCTGTGTGCCGCCGCGACAGCGCGTTGAAACTGCCCCTCGATATTCAGTGCATCGCGGCTCCCATCGCACCGGTAGTAGACCCGAGCCTTCACAACCTGCCACACGATCACCCGCCCTTCCCGATTCCACGCGGACGCCACGATCGAAACCACGTTCACCGGCGCGACCCAATAGGAACCATCCGCCTGCCGGCGCTCATCGCTCTCCATCTCCACGTGCGTCTGCAGGTAAACCGCCGGTCGCCCATCCGCCCCGGCGAGCGCTTCCGTCACGAAATCCTCGATCGTCGGCTTGTAGATCCGAATCATCGCGTATCCTCCTCACGCCTGCTGGTGTTTCCCGGCGCGCTGCGGCGCCTCGCAATGGAACTCGCGCTTCTTCACTGAACGGATCACTGCATCCCCGCCTTGGAACGCCTTCGCGACGTCGCCGCAGCCCTTGCCCTGAAAGCCCTCGAGGTCAATCGAGCTCTCGCCCTTCTCGTCAATAACGATGGTGACTATCTTGTCTGCCATGCTGCCTCCTCGCCTCAACGCACCGCAAACCGCAAGTGGACCTTCTTGCCGTGCGGCGTTTCGATCACCTCGCGACCCTTGAACACATAGCCCTTCGCACGCGCTACCGCCATCGTCTGCTTCTCCTTGTAGGTCTGCGTCACGCGCCCAATCCAAGCGTCGTCCAGACCGGAGTAGCGCCGATCCATGTCGTCAATCACCGCTTGGTAAACGCCCGCTTCATCGCGCACGAAACCGGCATCGGCAAGCGCGCCGTGGAGTTGCGCACGCGGAATCACAACCTGCGCGCGCTCGGGCCACACCACGCCACCGTAGCCGTGAAGCGTCTGACCGTTCCAATCGACCACCGGTGCGTAACCCAACTCCCGGAGAGCGTCAACCAAGTACTCGCCCTCGGTCACCGTCGTTCTCAAGTGTTCAAATTTCGACACAGCACTCACCTCCTGACTCACCTGACTTCTTCTTCCGTTCGCAGCAACGCGCGCCGGCCCGCGCCGGCTAACTCCGGCCGCGAATCCGTCGACGAGTACACGCCGCACCGCGAAGCACTCAAGTACCGTCCCGACGCCTGCCGCCGCAGCGACTCGATCTGATCCGCGGCCGACTTCGCCACCGGCACGATGTAGTTCGCCGATTCCTTCAGCGACAACCCCAGCCGCCACGCCTTGCGGACACATTCCTTGATCTCGGCGCCCGTCCATCCGTCGTCGGCGGGACGGTCATTGTCGGACACCTCCCACTTCCGCAGATAGATCCGCCAGATCGAAGCGCGCTCTTCCGCGTCCGGCAGGTCGAAGAAGAACGTGCCTAGAGTGAACCGTCGCCGCAATTCCGGCGGAAGGCTCGAGATCGAGTTGCATGTCGCAATCCACAGACTGTGACCCTGCGAAATCGCATCCACCACTTGCAGCGCTGCGCGGAGCCGCTCGCCGGAACCGCCGACGAGCGAACTCTGCATCGCAGTCAGGTCGAATGCGATGGTCGGGATACCGGCTGTATTGCCGGCCGCCTTCCCCAGCATCGACTTCGCTGTGCCGGGCGGACCTATCAGGATCGAACCATCGGCGCTGCGATCCTGCATCCAGGTCAACATCGTGCCGGTCATCTCGGTCTTGACCCCGGAGAGGTCAGTGCCAGTGCCGGCGAACGCCTTCTCGATCTCGTCCACGAAGACGACTACTCGCGGGGCTTCGCGGCCATTCAACACGGCACGCAGGAAATGTTTTATTGCAGAGCACCCGCCTACATCGTCGAAAGTCTCGCCGCCGCGCCAGACGCTGAGTCCTGGCGCCTGTTCCACGGCTTGCCTCTTGCGCTCCCAGAGTTGGTCGAGGTCGAGGCCATTCTTCGAGAGCGACATCGCGAGGACCTGCTCGGCCGGGAACGCCGCCAGTCCGATCAGCGCGTCAACTGCAGCCGGCAGAGTCTCGCTGGCCGGTGCACCGAGGCCGGCAGATTCGAAGGTTTCGAGCACGAGAGCCTCCAGGTCCGCTGTGGCCGGAAGGGGTTGGTCGATGACCATCACGTCGTTCTGGAGTTCCACCGGAAGTGCGGCACCGGGCGGCGTGACGAGGATCAGCATCTGCCCGCCGGCCTTGAAGACGTCGCGCAGGTTCCAGATGCCTTGGAGGATGTCGACCTGCTCCCAGAGTCGATGCGCGTTGTGGAAGAAGACGATCGCGTCGATGAACTCCTTGCGGTCGCAAGCACGGGCGGCCTTGTAGAGCGCGGCCAGCAACTCCGTGGGACCGATTCCCTCGGGATGATCGCCCGCCAGCTCCCGGGCAGCCGTGTTGCCGGTTTCGTTTCTCGCAGCCAGCCCCCTGAGGATGTCCCACGAGAGTATGGGCGTTTCGTCGCGCTTGGCGAGCGTCGACTCGACTTGCGACATGGCGCTCATCGGGTCGGCCGTTCGGATCGCGATCAGCGGAGTCGCTGCGCGCCGGGCGGCTTTGAAGACACGTTGGAAATCATCGTTCGTGGGGACCATAGGAAGCTCCTCGTTTTCGGATCATCGACTACGCACGTGGTAACCCTTGACCATGCGTGCTCCATCTACCGGCCGATTGCTCTCAAACTCTGCGCGGACGGCGGCGCTATTGATCTCCCATCGATCGCTCAACAGGACGGACTCCAGCCGTCGACGCACGTCGCCTTCGGGCAACTGGAAGACGGTCTCTTGCAACTCGGTCTTCGTGAACGGGACCGACTGTTGAAAGAAGCAATCCGCTACACGCAACGGGTCGTCGATCACCAGTGTCGCCGTACTATTGGCCTGCATGCCGATGCTTGCTCTCTCGCCTTCGAGCTTCCGCACGCCGCGCGATGTCATGAACGCCAGCAGCATGCTCCGCAACCGCGCCACGCGTGACTCAGCGGCCTTCCTCCGCGCCGCCAGCCGTTCGGCTTCCTTCCCGCAGATCGCCGCGATCGACTCCTGCCATCGCCAGTAACCGGCGATGCGGTCCACCTTCGAACGCCACGCGTCGATGTAGTCGTTGATCTCCTGCGTCAACTCGTCCGGTACAAAGCCCACCGACTCCACCGCTTCCTCCGCCCGGTCCATCAGTTCGATCAGCCGGTCGTCGAGTTCGAACAACGAACGCGGCTCCCGCGCTGCGAGCCGCTCTTCAGGCACGAATGCTGCCGAAGCCATGCTCCACCTCCTGTGCAACTACGAGAAAAGCGACAACTGAACTGGGGGACCAGCCGGGCGCACCCAACTCGATAACCCGTCTTCGATCTCCGCGGCCGCCGCCGCAGCCGGTGCTTGCACCGGTGACGGTCCGTGTTCCCGCCGCAGCGATGCCCACACCGCAGCCGCCGATTCGCCGACTCCCTGCCGTGCCACCAACTCGCGCGCCATCGCCGTGAGCACGTCGTCGTCCCCTTCCATCGTGTGCAGTCCGGCTCCGGCCAGCTTGCCCTCCATCGCCAACGACACGAGGAGCTTTCTTCCCATCAAGCGAAGACAGCTTTCCTGGGCCGTGTGGGCATACGCGAGGTAGCCCACGCGGATCGGGTCTTTCTGACCGATCCGCCAACTTCGCCGGCTCGCCTGCCTTAGTACGTAGGTGCTGAATCCCGTCTGGTAGAACAGGAGGGTCTTGGCGAACAGTAGGTCAAGTCCCGTCTGAACCAAGCGCGGGTGGCAAATGCAAACCTGCATTCCGTTCCGCAGTTGCCGCTCGTACCACGCCTCGCGCAACTCCGGCGCTACATCCGCGGTGAGCACCTCGGCACGGATTCCTTCGCCCCGCAACAGCGTTTGGAGCCGCCGCGTCACGTCGCGTTTCTGGGTGTACACAGCGAAGATCTGAAGTGCCCGGCCCTGCGCGAGCTCACGTTTGCACTCCTCAACGAGCCGCCGTTCCTTTGCATAGAGCAGACGATCATCGAGATCCTCGGGCTCGGCGATCACGAACCGTTCCCGCTCGCCGTCTTCGCCGGTGCGATAGCCGTGGAGCGTCCCGAGCGCGAACGGGCGATCCGGATACAGCAGCAGCGCGTTCATTGCGGTGCTGATCACCGACGCATTGCCGTGGTTCTCGCGAAGCGCCTCACGGATGTCGTCCTCGAGCCTGGCGTACGCGGCCTTTAACACAGGGTCCATCTCGACCGCGATCACTTCCTCGTGAAACGACGGCAACTCGTCCGAAATGTCCTCCAGCGAAACGAATGCAGCCATGTTCATGAGATACTTCCCGAACAGGAGCGGCGACGCGCCCGGCCGGCGCTTCACCATTGTCGACACCTTGGCCTTCGAGCACACGTTTTCGGACGGCTCGATCGTGGTGACCTTTTCAAGGACTCCGTACGCTTCGGCAAACTGGCGCACGCCTGTTTCGCCGTGGTCGAAACCCTCTTCCTTCATCGCACGTGGAGACACTCGATAGAGGATTTGGAATAGCTCGTCCGCGTAGCCCCCAAGCAGTGTCCCTGTGAGGATCACGGTTCTGGTGCATGCCGACGCGATCGTTCCAAGAGCGTTCCCTTGAGCCGTCGAGCCTTTCAGCTCATGCACCTCGTCGGCGATGCCGTAGTCAAAGAAGCCGCCTGCGAGATAGCGACCGATAAACTCGATCGGCGCCATGCGATGTAGCTTCTCCTGGTCGGCCTGCCACAGCGGACTGTAGAGCGGCCGGCGACCGGCCGAACCATCCGGGAAGACCTCTTCGCTGAACTTCACTTTGCGAAGGTCCGACCGGCGGACCTGATCGTCGCCGAGGATGACCGGCGAACCGGTGTCGGGATTGACGAGACTGCCGAGGTGCGGCCCTGACTTCGGCGCGCCGAATGCGTGCTTCCAGAAGTAGCCGAGCTTGGCTCGCTCGCGAGAGACGATGAACACAGCCGGTGCATCTACCTGCGAACGCCATCGCGCCCGTGCGGAACGGTGCTGCTTGGCCAGGCGGATGTCGCTGAGCGTGGTCCTGAGACCTTCGCGGATGATACGCTCGCCGCGCCGGCGGACCTCGTTGACGCCGTTGTATCCGTTCGAACCCACGCCGTTGCGCACGCCGTCGATGATGAAGACGCGGACGCCCGGGATGGTGATCAGGCACTCTCTTGCCCACTTGTCGGTGAGCTGCGGCGGCACCATCGCAAGGCCAGTAAACGGTCGACCGTTGGCGTGAGTGTACACGCTGCCGAGCGAAATGAGCGTCTTCCCAGTGCCGCACTCCGCCACTGCCGCAGCGCATCGCGCCTCCTGCCATCGCTTGACGATGCCCATGATGGCGAGCCGTTGCGCGGGGAAAGGTTGGCGCTTGAGGCGGTTGAGCGCGGGCCAGCACGGGTGCCGGGGAGGTGGAGGGGCGGGAACTCGGCGAGCACA
>JBGSME010000412.1:0-6046 GCA_041740335.1 Bryobacteraceae bacterium
GCGTCGAAAAAGAGCTGCAGACCCTGGAACGCGGCCTGGAGCGCATGCTTGAGCAGTACAAACCCACCTATCCGGACGTCCAGCGATTGCAGGCGCGCATCCAGACCCTGAAGCGTGAGCGCGACGGAATGCTCGATCAAAAGCTGGCGGTAAGTTCGGTCTCCAAACCCGATCGCGGCCAGCCCGCCCCGGGGGCCCGCGTAAGCCCGGCAAGAGCCCGTGAAATTACCGAGATCGAAGCCGATATCACTCGGATCCAGGGCCAGATCCGCGCCAAGGAAATGGAGGCGGATCGCTACCTGCGCGAAATCGCCGACGTCAACCGCCGGAGCCAGCAGGTCCAGGGCCGCATCGAGCGCGGGCCGATTGGGGCCGTCGAGCAGGACCAACTCCTGAAGGAATACGAACTGGCACAGAAACGGCACGACGATATCAAGCAGAACTACACCAAGTCCCTCATGGCCGATGAAATCGAAACGCGGAAACAGGGCGAAACCCTCGAAGTGCTCGAGAATCCCTCGCTCCCGGATCGCCCAAGCGCTCCGAACCGCCCCGTCATCATCGCCCTCGGCGCCATCCTCGGGTTGGCCCTCGGAGGAGCCCTGGCGATGGTTCGCGAACTCAAAGATACGTCGCTCAAGAGCCTTAAGGATATTCGGGCGTACACGCAGTTCAACGTACTCGGCAGCATCCCGCTGCTCGAGAACGATTTCGTCGTCCGCCGCCGCCGCCGGCTATCGATTGTCGGTTGGACCGCAGCCTCCACCCTATGCACGATCGCGATGGCAGTGTCTGTATACTATTACTACGATACTCACGCATGATATCGGCCGGGCGGAACAACAACGGAGGATCTAACAAATGAGTCGAGTTCATGATGCGTTGCGGCGCTCCGATCGCACCGGGTCCGGTATTCCGGGCATTGGTTCCGCTGATGCCGCAACCGATGCCGGTTCTCTGCACGGCCTCATTGATCAAATTAAAGAGGTGCCTTGGGATCCCGCCGCCGAGGCCCATGTCATCGACATCCAAAAGCCGGCCGAATTTCCCGCCGAGGAGTTCCGCAGCCTGCGCACCCGCCTGAACCACATGCAAGGGCTCCATCCCCTTCATTCCCTCGTGGTCACCAGCGCATCCCCGGCCGAGGGAAAGTCGTTTACCGCCGCCAATCTCGCCGTCGCAGAATCGCACCTCCAGGGGAATTACACGCTCCTCGCCGATTTCGACTTTCGACGTCCCTCCGTTCACAACCTCTTCAAGATCGACCGGGCTCCGGGACTGTCGGAGTATCTCGAAGGCAAAGCAAGTTTAGGCGACATCATCAAGCGGATCGCCGGCACCAATCTGTTCATATGCCCGGCCGGATCGGCCGTGATGAACCCGCTCGAACTGCTTAACCTCAAAGAAGTCAAAATCCTCATCGAGCGCCTTCCCTCTCTGTTCAACTGGGTCATTCTCGATACCCCGCCGCTGCTGTTCGCCGCCGATGCTAACCTGCTCTCCACTTACTGCGATGGTACTCTCATGGTCGTTCGCCTCGGCCAGACAACCATCGATTCCCTCACTCGCGCGATTGGCGGGATGAACCACAACAACGTCGTCGGCGTCGTCGCAAACGCGGCTAAACGCGGCGAACTCTACTCCAAGTACACCTACTATCATTCGTACTACTACTACAACGAGGACAACGAAGGTAGCCGCTCCGCCGCCGGCAAACCGGCCGTTCCACCCGTTGCCGAACCGCCATCGGAAGACTGACAAACTGGCGGGGCACTTCACCACTTTCAGATGCTACAATAGTTCTCAGAGAACCCCATGAAAGCTGGCATTCACCCCGCCTATAATCCCGTCAAGGTCCACTGCGCGTGCGGCCATCAGTTTGAAACGAGCTCCACGCACAAAGGTGACCTTCGCCTTGAAATCTGCTCCAATTGCCACCCGTTCTTTACCGGCCGGCAGAAACTCCTCGATACCGAAGGCCGTGTCGAACGCTTCCGTAAACGGTACGAACGGGCAGCCGAAAAGGCCAAAAAGAACTAGTTGCCCCCTGTGCGGCTGCTCGTTTTCACACTCGTGTTGATCGGGACATCCATTGTCCCCGCGCCCGCCGAGACGGTCCGCCTCTTCAACGGCAAGGATCTTTCCGGCTGGAAGATGGTCGGCCCGGGCAGCTTCGCTGTAGAAAAAGGAGTACTCAAAACCGTCGGCGGCATGGGACTTCTCTATCATGAGTCCCAGCCCTACGGCGATTGCCGCCTCCGCGTAGTCTTCAAAACAGCGTCCTCGCGTGATAACTCGGGTGTGTTTATCCGCATGCCCGAAAAGCCCAACGATCCATGGTTCGGCGTCCACAACGGCTATGAAGTGCAAATCGATGCCGGTGGCGACGAGTGGCATGCCACAGGGTCACTCTACTCCCTCGCACAGACCAAGCCAGGCCACCAAAAACCGGCCGGAAAGTGGAATGTGATGGAGATCGACCTGAAAGGCCAAACCACCACCGTATACCTCAATGGCGCCAAAGTGAATGAGTTCCACGGAGGCCAAACTGTCCCTGAGCGGAAACAGTGGTTTGAACCCGTACGCGGCCCGCGACCCGATGCGGGCTACATCGGCCTCCAAAATCACGACGCGAAATCAACCGTCTACTTCAAGGAAGTCAGCGTCATCCGCTAACTCCGATTGCAGCCCTAATTCCGTCCGCAAACGTCTGGTGTCCGGCACATCCCCGCCGGGCAGCCTCCACCCATCTTTGGCATCTCCCGCGGGCCCGATCCCGATCCTGCGTGAGCCGCGAATGTCGACAACTCCTTGCTCACATGCGCCTCGCCGCACGATGGACAATCCGGTCCGGCCGCTTCCGCGGATCGCATCAGCTTCTCAAACCGCGTCCCACAGTCCTCGCACTTGTATTCAAAAATTGGCATTGCCAGCGTGACTCCTCGTTTCAATTGTAGAAGAGGCGCACCGTCCGTGCCAAGCGGTACAATCAAAGTCGAGGGATCATGGCCGCTCGTCTTCTCCTCTTGTCGCTCGCCGCGGTGGCGCTTTGGGCTGCTGCTCCAATCAAGCTCTATCTCACCGATGGCACCTTCCACCTCGTGCGCGAGTACTCGGTCCAGTCGGACAGAGTACGTTTCTATTCCACGGAACGCAGCGCCTG
This sequence comes from Bryobacteraceae bacterium, assembly GCA_041740335.1. GTDB lineage: Bacteria > Acidobacteriota > Terriglobia > Bryobacterales > Bryobacteraceae > DSOI01. The sequence goes on from JBGSME010000412.1 coordinate 3,164, forward strand.
GGAGGAGATGCCGCTTGACCTGGTGGACCTGAACAAAACCAAGGCCGATACCGAGGCCATCGAAGCCGGCCAGTCCGGACAAAAATTGGCCGACAGGGCCGAGGCCGAAGCCGAACGTGCGGCTCGCCGCGAGATCGCGCAGATCCCCGCCAGCCCGGGCGTCTATTGGATTCGCGCCGGTGAACTCGTTCCGGTGAAACAGGCTGATGTAAAAATGGTGACCAACAAGAGGCGTTCCATCTTGAAGGCCATTTCTCCCATCCCGATCGTGGCTGGAAAAGCCACCGTGGAAGTGGACGGTACCACTTCGGCCAACGCCATCACCGGTGACCGCCCCGAATTCTACATGCGGCTCTCCAAGCCTGAGCGTTTCGGCATGGTGCGCATGGCGCCAGGCAAAGGCGCCCGCATCGTCGAGACCTGGAACATCATTCCCGTGTCGAAAGAGATCATCCAGGACCAGGACGTCATCGAGATCTTCCGCTATCAGGTGGGTGAAGATCTATACAAGATCTGGCCGCAGAAACCGATCGAACCCGGCGAATACGCCTTGATCCAGTTCACCGAAGGTAAGGCCAATACGCAAGCCTGGGACTTCCGCCTCACCCGCTGACCGCCGGTCCTGAGCGCCGAAAGCGCTTCCCGCCGCTATCACGATCGCGAGACCAATCCTACTGGACGTTCTCATGTGGATCCGGTCCGGTGCGGGCCACCGCCTCCACCAGCCCCACCACATCGCCCAGGGAATCGTAAACCGGCGCCAGCACCGACGTCAGCCCCGGCTTCTCACTCACCACTTGCGCCTTCCCGGTCTCGAGCACGGCCTTCATCGCCGGATGCATGTTCTGATGCAGTGCGCCCCAAGTCCAAAACTGCGATAGGTCGTTTGCGTTGCGAATCACGATATGGATCTTGCCGGGTTTCGCCGCCAGCGGCATCCACAAGTTCACGTCGCAAGGAAACGGCGCCAGCCGCGACAATCGAATCAGCGTCTTCTTCACGCGCACGAAAGTCGCGTTATCCACGTTGTAGTCGTCGCTGGCCGCCCACTTGTCCTTGGAGTTCGCGAACATGGCCGCCAGCGAGCGCGGCGTCACGATCCGCTTGCATTCCTCGCCGTCTATCAACACGGAGGCCACGCCGGCCACGCGGCGCAACTCCGCCGCCCGGTCCTGCGCGCCAATCACGGCGGCGAATAAAGCGGTGAACAGCAGCGTTCGCAACATCATTTTTTCTCGTAAATCAGTTCCCGCACACGGCTCCACGCACCCGGATCGATGTTGTTCAACCGCGCATCCACCACCCGCGACGCCGCTTCCAGGTCCGGATTCGTCCATTGATCCGGCGGCCGATCGGCGCGCTCGGGTTCCTCGCTCCACCATGCGTCCGGCTGAGTATCGTTATATGCCGTCGACACCTCGGCGCGGCTCAGCTTCAACAGATCGAGCAGTGCCAGATCCTGGAGCGCGTTTCGCTGGCACTTCAGCCGGATGGATGGGATCGGATCGCGCAGCCCGAACCGGTCCCCCGAATAAACCAGCGTCGTCCCGCCGCCGTCGAAATGAAACCATGGATCCGCACCTGGGTTCACCGCGAGCCAATGCACATAACCGTCGGCCCGCCAGATCCAGGTGTGCAGCAACTGCTTGGTGATCGACACCGCCGATTGTGTCACCGGCGGCGGACCCGAATAGTGCCACAACAATTGGCCCCGGTCATGCAGCGTCTTCGGTGCGTCCTTCAGCCAACTGAGCGCCGATCCGGAAGCCACCCAAAAACCAGCAACTGCCCGCAACTCCTCAAACTGGCGCTGCATCGCCCAGGAGACATCCGCGCGAAAAATGAACTTCACCGGACTGTCGGCCGGAATCGCCTCTTTCAGCAATGCACCGTATTTCTTAAAGTATTCGAAATCATCGGTGAACCGGACCTCGTCCCCATCCCAGGGAAACGCCTTGTACCGCTTCTTGTGATTGAAGAACAACTCGAACTGCGTGTGTACCCAATTCTTTGCCCGGAAGTGCGCCTCCATCTCGCCAAGCACTCGCGTGAACTCTACGTCGTAGCCGGGCTCGCCCCAGTTCACGAAAGACGCCGGCCACTCCGGATTCACCGGCAGGTATACGAACGGAATCGCCTTCGCTCCGCGCCGTGTATTCTTGAACGCCGATCCGTCCAACAGCGGACCGTAGTGCCGGTCATACAATTCCCACGAAGCCACACCGCGCGTTCTTCCCGATCCGGTGAGCGCCGGCGCGAACTCCGGGCCCACCTTGCCGCTGTGCCCGTATCCCAATTGATGAAACGTGCCCCGATGTTCGTAGAACAACCGGTGGTAGCTGTGGATCAGGCGAAAGAAGTCGTCGCTTCGGTAGTAGTCGCTATCTGCGTAAAGCCCGGCGAGCTTCGGATACTGTTCGGCAAGGAACGCGCTGCCATAGGAATTGTGATCGATCGTTACCACGTCGCCGGGCGGCGTCACCAGATCCGTGATCCGTACCCGTAGCCTAGCTTCGCGCCTGCCGCGGCTGCCGTTGCGTAGGATTGCCCGAATCACGTACTCGCCGGGCTCGGCGTCCGCCGGAACCCAGACATCCACCCAGAACGCCTGCGTGGTCTGCTTCGGTATCTGATTGTCCGCCTCCGGCATCGACGAATCGTAGGGATGCTGGATCGGAATCAACGCGTCCGGATAATAAGACCTTTCCCAATCGGTGAAATGAAACCACTCCCGGAACACATCGAGTTTGAGCTTGCCTGTTTTATCGTCAAGCTGAAACTCAACGTGATAGGGCTGCGGCCGGTCAAGCTTCACCACCACTTGCGCCGACAGATAACTCGCGCGAGAGCCGGTCAGCACCGTCTGCTTGGGATGATCGGGCT
>JBGSME010000413.1:0-3950 GCA_041740335.1 Bryobacteraceae bacterium
GTGCCGCTTTCGCCCCCTGGCGCCGCCTCCGCTGGCGTGCTCCCGTCAGCCGCATCTCTGCCCGTCGGATCTTTTTTGTTCGTGTCCGGATCCATAGCCTTTGTTGTGTGCTTGATATCCGCCCTCATATCCCGGACGCGCTGACCTCGTCAGCGCGTCCGGCGATTCGCTCGATCGGTGCTAGCTGCGGACCGCGTCCTTCGCTTCCGTGCCGTTTGCAGCGGATGCGCTCGTCTCCGGCTCCGCCGGCCCAGACGCTGTCGTAGCTTCTGACCCGGTTTCCGGTGTCGATTCGGTTGCGGCCGCCACCGTGTCGTTCGTGGCGGATTGTTCGGCGCCCTCAATTGCGGATGCGCCTACAGTGGAGGAATCCGTGTTCGACGCTACACCCGTTTCCGGATCCGCGCCGTAGCCGTATTCATAGCCAGAGTCGTAGTAAGAATTATTGTAGCTATCGTCGTAGGAGACCGAACTGCTAATCTCGTTCTCCAACTTCTGCGTCTCATTCTTCAGCGACTCAGTCTCTCGTTCCAATGCCGACATCTCGCGATCCCAAGTAGACCTCAGTTCGCTCGACGCCCGCCGGAACTCTGTCATCGCCTTGCCTATGGTCTTGCCCAACTCCGGCAACTTCTTCGGGCCGAAGAGGAGCAAGGCAAGGATGAAGATAACAATCGTTTCTGGTATTCCCAGCGGACCCATTGCCACTCCTTTTCTCAAAATCGGCGATACAGCACCCTCATCATACCGCAAACCACCGAGCCTCGTGCGTTCCCGTAACTTCAAATTTATTAAAGTCTTTATTTTCAATCACTTGAAAGATTCGGGTTTGCCGGCCCCAATACCACCTGCGCGATCCTCAAACCGTGAACAGAGACTTCGAACAATGATCCGCCAAACACCAACGCAAAAATCAAACATCGAACCCAATCGGGCCGTTCAGAATCAGTGACTTGCATGAAAATCGAACCCAACTCGAACCCGCGCAGCCACTCAGCGCGTATCAGCCGCCCGGTGCGGACGCAACGTCCCCAAGCCCAACACATAGAGCATCCCCCCCAGCAGCAGCGTCACCCGCAAACCAAGGTACAACGCGAAGAAAATCGCCAGCGCCGATCCCATCACACTCGCCGCCGCGTTGATAGACCATGCCCACCGCACGCTCGGCGCATGCCGCGCTTCCAGCATCCCCAAGGCTGTCGGAAACGGCATCCCCATCGCGAAGCCCGCCGGCGCAATCAGCAGGACTGTTGCCGCCACCCGCGCCGCGAACGGCCATCCTACCGCCCAACCCGTAATCGGCGTCACCACCAATGCCAGCAGTGTCACCAGTGCCGCCACCGCCATCAGAACCCGTCCCAGCCCGCTTCCATCGGCGCCCGCGAACTTCCGCGAATAGTAGCTCCCTGCCCCGCTCGAAACCAGCATCGAAAAGATGATCACCCACAACGCATGCGTCGGATGCCCCAGAAACAACACAAACTTCTGGATCAGCGCCACTTGAATCAAAATGTATCCCGTCCCGATGCAAACAAACAGCAGCAGGAACACCCGTACTCCGCGATCTCTCGGCAGTCGGCTCCCCAGCAACAACGGCGGCAGCCCCAACATCACCACCATCGCCGCAAAAGTCACTCCCACCAGCCCAAACAACAGCGGCACTGCTTTGTTGATCTTGTAGTCCGCGCTGTCCTTGTTCGTCACCGTCAGAAATTGCCACAGATCCCGCGGCTGCACCGTGTAGAAAAAAAACGGCCGGTCGTCCGATACCGCGCTCACCTCGTAGGGATAGTCGCGCAGAAACGACGCCCGGTCCTCCGTGAGCAACACCGTCGCAAACGCGCTGCTCCCCGCCGCGTCGCCCGGCACATACACCGCTTGCATCCCGCCTTCCTTCAGCACCGCCCGCGCCCGATCTCCATCCTCCCCGCTGAACGGCTTGCGCGAGATCAATACCGTATCGGTCGCCCCCCACGCATCGATCAACTGCACGTTCTCCCGAGCCACAATCACATGCCGCCACGGCTCTTTCTCGCCAATCTCGCCCAACGCTTCAATCGCCAGCGTCACCAGTCGCAGGGACTCCCTCGGCGGATCGAATCCCCACCGCGTGAACGCCATCAATCCATCGTCGGTCAGATGGCTCAGATAATCGCGAAATGCATCCGTCGTGTAGAGATTGTTCTCCGACAACGCAAACGCGCCCGCCGCCGTCGATGCCCACGTATCCACCAACGTCGCCTGCAGTACCTGATATTTCTCCGTGCTTCGGCGAACGAAACTTCGCCCGTCCTCCACGAAAATCCTCACTTCCGGGCGCGAATACAGATGCCGGCTCAAGTGCGGCAGCCGGTCCCGCATGATCGTATGCGCAATAATCTCGTTGATCTCCACTCCCGTTACATCCTTGCTCCCAGACGCCAGCGCCCGCGTCACATCCCAGCCCCCCCCAGGGCCGATGATCAACGCTTTCGCCGCCGGCCGCATCGCATAAGCCAGCCCCGGACCCTGCACCAGCAGGTTCCGCCGGTCCTCCGCCGTCCAACTGTTCAAATCGAAGTTCGCGATTCCCGTCGATGCGTCCGCGTCGATATAGATCGCCATCCGGCGCGACCCGTGCTCTGGCGCAACCGCAATCCGCGAGAAGCTGTTCCACTTCACAAACGCTTCCTCGCGCAACTCCTGCCCCTTCGCGTATCGTATGTCGATCACGCGCCGCTTCGAGTTGTACGCCACCAGTCCAACCAACGCCAAACCAACCAGCACCGCCACAATTCGCCCGCGCAGCGACTTGCCCAGTTCAAACCATATCGCCGCCGCCACCGAATAGAGCACCGCCGCCGTGATCACCGTGTTCGGCCCGTTCAACGAATTGAGCAGCGGGATCAGCAGCAGACATCCCGCCGCCGCTCCCATCAGATCGAAAAAGTACACGCGGTCCACCCGCTCGATCGTTTCTCCAATCGCCAGCGATACCACCGCCCCGGCAAAGAAAAACGGCAGCGCGCTCGCCATATACACCCCAGCCAGCGTCGCGCTCGAAAGCTCACCGGTCCGCGTCAGCAAATAGACCAGCGACAGCACCACCGCCGCCGCGTCCGCCAATGCCAGCATCCCCAGCTTTCGGTACACCGATCCCCGCCAGCCGGCAACCACGTACGAAAATACCCCGCCCGCGCCAAGCCCGAACAGCGCGATCGAAATCGCCAGAAACGCCAGGTGATAGTAAAACACCACCGAGAAAATCCGCGTCAGCGCCAGTTCCACCAGCAGCGTCGCCAACGTCGTGAATGCAACTCCCAGATAGACCAGCGGCCACCGCACCGCCGGCACAGGTTCTGATGAGCTGATTCTAGACAACCCTTCTATCCTAGCCGAAAGAGCCTCACTTGACATAGGGCGAACAAAAGGCGAACATAAACCATGCCTCCGCCGCTCATCGGCATTGCCCGCCTCGCCGCCTCCGCCCCCACCCTCGAATCCAAGCGCCTCGTCGACTATCGCCAGCTCCCTTCCTTCCAACTCCTCAACCGCTGCCAAGGCTCCCGCGTGCCCTTCGAATGGACCATCAATCCCTATCGCGGCTGCGAGTTCGCCTGCCGCTATTGCTACGCCCGGTACACCCACCAGTTCATGGAACTGCGCGACACCGATCAGTTCGACAACCTCATCTTTGCCAAGCAGTGGAACCCCGCCGCGTTCCGTACCGCACTCCGCCGCGTCGCCCCCGGACACCGCATCGCCATCGGCACCGCCACCGATCCCTACCAGCCCGCCGAGCGGCGCTTCGAACTCACGCGATCCATTCTCTCGATCGTCGCCGCCCACACCGGCCTCGAGATCCTGATCACCACCAAGTCGGACCTCATCGTGCGCGACCTCGATCCCCTCACTGCCGTCGCGCGCCGTAACGCTCTGCGTGTCAATTGCACCATCACCACGCTCGACAC
>JBGSME010000414.1:0-8683 GCA_041740335.1 Bryobacteraceae bacterium
CCCGCCGCTCCGCATCGCCATCGGCCAAAAGCTGATCGAGGTATCGAACCACGCCGGCTTTCACGGCCCCGGGCGTATCGGTATCGGGTATCAGAAGATCCGCCAACACGGTGAGGGGTCCGCACTTGATGCGCATCGATCGCGACGGACTGCCAGACCGTTTCGGCGGCCGCCTGCGGCATTGCCGCTAGATTGCCCGCAGGCGCCGCGGCCGCCGCCACACCGATTTTGAAGACGTCTCTGCGTTTCATTCTTGGCCCATCGTACCACCAGGCCCGGCACCGATTATGTGCGAGGCGGAAAGAAGTGGCTACAATGTACAGCTGAGAGGGTTTTCTGTCTCAGCCGCCAATTCCAGACCCCGCACCCGAACGTTGGGCTCCATCCGGTCTCCTGGCCCGCAACGCCGCATGGGCGGAACTCGTAACGCGCATGGCCGGCGGCGATCAGCAGGCACTGGGCACTCTCTACGACGAAACGAACCCGGTTCTGTTCTCGCTCGCGCTGCGGATCCTCGGCACGCGCGAAGACGCCGAAGAGGCGGTGCTCGACGCCTACACCCGCGCATGGCGGATCGCTTCCGGTTTCGAATCCACGCGCGGATCGGTGCTCACGTGGCTGATCATGATGACGCGCAGTATCTCCATTGACCGGCTGCGCTCGCGAAATGCGAAGTCCGGACGAACCGAACCAATCGACGATCCAATCGAGCAGCCGGATTCCGGATTGTCGCCCAAGATGGCCGCCGTGTTTGCCGAGCAGCGGACGAGCATCGCCGCAGCGATGGCTGGCCTGCCGCCCGAACAGCGCGAGGCGATCGAACTGGCGTTTTTTGAAGGGCTCAGCCACTCGGAACTGGCCAGCCGTACCGGCGCACCGCTGGGAACGGTAAAGACGCGTGTGCGTCTTGGGTTGGCCCGCTTGCGCCAGCTTCTGGAAGCCGCCGGCTAGAGTACTGGCCTCAATCGTATTCGCGGTCGAGACGGCGGCGCCCGGCGCAACGGATATCTTTGGTGATCTGAATCTCAGAACATATAACCGCGCCATGTTACGCCACGGTCATCGCGCAACGTAATCCCATACCGGTCAGAAACTCCGGTGATCGAACGGCCGGCATCGTCGCGAAACCGGTAACGGACCGTATCGTCATCCTGCAGTTCGGCGGTGCCGCGCCACATGGTTCCGAATTCATCCCGCAAGCGGACGAAGTCACCGTCGCCGAACCCAGTCATGTGCTGCTGGTGGATGCTCTCGAACTGGAAATATCCAGCCCTCGAAGCGTTTCTCTGCCGGACGCGCCGCCTACGGATCATGACCCAGTATGGTCTTGGAGGGTGGCGCATATCCATCGAACAAATCGCCCAGAGGGGCGGGAGAGATACCTTACACCACCCGCGGCTTCACCACCGCCACGCGCGCGGGCTCCATCGCCTTCCGCAACTCCTCGAACATTTCTTCGCTCCGGTAACGCCCCACTACCGCGCCGCCGGAGCCGGCGAAGTTCGCCGACGCACCCACCGATCGCGCCAGCCGGATAAGTTCAGCGTTACCTTCTCCGATCTCATAAATACGGGCGCGTAAATCGTAGTTGGCGTCGATCAGTTGATCCAGCCGGTCGTAGTCGCCGGCGAGCATCGCGTCGCGCCCCTGCTCGGCGTAGGACGCCCATGTTGCCATCGCATCCAGAACTTCCTGATCCCCTCGCCGCCAGCGTTCCCGTATGTTGTTGTGAAACACTTCGGTTCCTTCGCTGAGCGAGGTGCGATAGGCCAGATAAATGTCAGGCAACAGCGATGGCTCCAGCCGTTCGTAACGCCCATGCCCATTGGCCAGCATGTAATCCCGCGAAAAATCCATGTAGACCGCGCCTTCATAGGTCTGGATGACTCGATCCTGAAGGCCCGCCGCCACGCCCAGTTCCTTGGTCTCTGTTTCCAGGACAAGATTGGCCTGCACCGGTAGCGGAATGTCGACACCATAGTATTGGGTCAATGCCCGGATCGCGGCGGTGATGATTGCGCTCGACCCACCCATGCCCAGACGTAGCGGCACGGTTGTCTCATATTCCAACGTAAAGTTACGATCAGGAAGCTCGATGCCTTTTTCCGCGCAGTAATCCATAAACCGCACCACAAGGGCCTGTATGATCCGGATTCCCCCGTAGTATCCTCGCCAGCGCGTCGTCTGATACAGATCCTGAAGATTCTCGAATATCGGAGTGTCCGCCTTGGAAAGCTTGATCTCCAGCCGGGCACTGGGATAGAGTAGAACTCGCGCGCGGAAGTTCTTAACAAGCAGTGAAATTGTCTTACCGTAGTATCCATCGCTTGGATTGCCGAGCAGCCCGGCGCGTGCGTAAGCGAATGTTTCAATCATCGAAAGACCTTTCCTGCGTGCGGCTCATTCTTAACATTGTATGCGTGCCGTAGTCCAGCGCGTGTCGCGCGCGTCAGTCAAAGTGGATGGAGAGGCCCATGGGTCCATCGCCCATGGCCTTCTGGTATTGGTGGCAGTGGCACATGGCGACGGCGAAGCCGATGCCCGCTACCTCGCCGGGAAAATCGCGCTGCTTCGGATTTTCGCTGATTCTGAAGGGAAAATGAACCTTTCGGTTACCGATACCGGCGGCGCGGTACTGATCGTGAGCCAATTCACTCTCGATGGGGATGTCCGCCGCGGACGACGCCCCGCCTTTGACCGGTCCGCCCCTCCGGATCAGGCCCGGCAGCTCTACGAATATTTCGTCGATTGTTTCCGTACGCAAGGCTTGCAAGTTGAGACCGGCGTATTTCAGGCTTCGATGCAAGTTGACTTAGTAAATGAGGGTCCGGTGACCATTCTGCTCGACTCTGAAAAACAGTTGTGAAAGTTGCCCGCCCTACATTAGAGGGGTTACACTGGAGACACAATGGCAAAAACCACTCCTCTACAAGACCCCATACTCCTCGCCGCGGCGCTCGAAGGGCTCGAACTGCAGAAAGCACGTTTGGAAGAACAGATCCTAAGCGTTAAGGCAATGATTGGCGGCAAGGCTCCGCGCCAGGCCGCGCCGGCCGCATCCGTTACTTCCGACGCAGCGCCCGCCAAGAAAGCCACGCGCAAACGGCGCCGGAACAAACTTAGCGCCGAAGCCCGCGCGCGCATCGCCGAAGCGCAGAAGAAGCGTTGGGCCGCGTTCCGTAAGACCACAAAGAAGTAGACTTAGCATCCCGTTCACTGGGAGGCTTACCCATCGCGATAGGCCTCCCACTGAAATCTCCGCAGCAGTTCCTCCACCGAGCCCTCCCCAACCACCTTTCCCTTCTCAAAGAAAACACCGCGAGTGCCTATCCCCCGTGCGAGTCCGTTGTCGTGCGTGGTTACGATTTTGGCCTGCGGCAGATCGCGCAGCAACTCCACCAATTCACGCTGCCCGGGCGGATCGAGCGATGTCGTCGGCTCATCCAAAACGAGGATATCCGGCTCCATAGCCAGTACACCGGCAATCGCCGCCCTCCGCTTCTCACCGCCGCTCAAATGATACGGCGCCCGATGAGCGCAGTGTTCAATCCCGACGCGCTGCAAGGCATCCGCTGCCCGCGCCGCGGCCTCGTCGGGCGAGTAACCCAGGTTGAGTAATCCGTAAGCGGCGTCTTCAAGAACGGTGGGCATGAATAACTGCTGGTCGGCATCCTGAAACACCACGCCCACCTTTCGCCGGATCGCGGCCAGATTCTTCTCTTCCATCTTCATCCCGCAGATTTCGATCTCTCCGGCGCCGTGCAGCAGGCCGTTGAGATGCAATACGAAGGTGGTTTTGCCGGACCCGTTTCCGCCCAACAGGATCACCGTCTCGCCGGCATCCAGGTGAAAGTCCACCCCCTGCAACGCCTCCGTGCCGTCCTCGTAGCGGTATCGCAGGCCGCGGACGTGAATCAGATTGCCCACAGCACCCTCGCCGCGATCAGCACTCCGACCAGCCCTGCCGTCATCGCGATTTCCGCCACGCCAAACCGCGCCGGGCGCGCCAACGGAAAGCGGCCCTGGAATCCACGCGCCAGCATCGCCCTATGGATGCCTTCCGCTCGCTGGTAAGAAGATGCGAACAGCACGGCCACGGCGCCGCCGGCGGCGTCCCAACGAAATCCTCCGCGGCTTTGCGCTGCCCAGCGCATTCGCGCCGCTTCGTCGAACAGCACGAACAGATAGCGGTACAAGAACTGCGTCACCTGTACCAACAATCGGGGAGCGCCAAGCGACTGGGCCGCACGCATCAGGGAGGCCAGCGGCGTTACTCCGATCAGGATCACCACAACGGCGGCCGACAAAAGGCTTCGGATTACTACCATCTGCGCCCGCGTCCAATCGCCGCCCAACAAGCTGACAGCCGCGAAGGTCAACGTAAACGGCAGCACGAGCGCGGTGCGTGCCGCGATGCCGCGGAGAGGGAGCCCCGAGGCAATCGCCAGCGTGAATACGATCGCCGCATAGGCAGCCGGCGCGTGTGTGGTGCCGATTCCGGCCAGCAGCGCGAGAAGCGCAATCAGCTTCGCCCTTGGATCCCGCCGGTGCAGCCAGCCGTCACCCCGGCTCCATGCATCGAAATCAAGGTGCATCCCGTCAGGCGTTCCTTCGGCGCCCGGCGAACCGCGCCAGGGCGATGCAGACCGCGTAGATGCAGGCCAGCCCGAGCAAACCGGCGGCGGCTTTGCGCATCCACGGATTGTCGAACGATCGCAATTCGTAGTCGGCCAGCGGCGTATCGATCAACGCCAGAGCCTGATCTTGAATCCCCAATTTTTCGGCCAGTTTCTCCAGCCCGTCCGGAAAGCTCGAAGCCAGGATGGCGCCCACCGTCGCCATCAGCGCAGCCGCGCCCGCGAGCAATCCAATTCCGCGGCGGCTGCCATTCTCCGGCGTATGCACCCACCGCGCGTTCATCCGTTCCACCGCGGTGAACACGGTCAACGTGATCGCGCCTTCGAGCGCCGCCGAGATCGCGAACAATGCCGCCGAAACGCCCACTACCACGGCCGGCATCGGGACTCCCGACAATCGCAATTCAAGTAGCGCAAGGCACGATGCAATCAGTACCGAGAGAACGCCGCCTGCCAACACCGCCGGACGCCGCCAACGGCTGCCCCAAAAATGGAACGGCAGATAGCCGAAAAAGACACCGGCAATCGCCATATTGAATACATTCGCTCCCAGCGCCAGGATGCCGCCGTCCTGAAACACCAGCGCCTGCACAACCAGGATCGCCGTCATCACGACAACAGCGGCCCACGGCCCCAACGTGCATGCCAGCAGCGCGCCTCCCAGCAAATGGCCGCTCGTCCCGAGCCCCACCGGGAAATTGATCATCTGCGCGGCGAACACGAAGGCGCCCATCACCCCCAGAAGTGGAACACGCCCCTCGTCCATGCCGCGCTCGGCGCGACGCGCCGCCAACCCCACCGAAACTGCGCCCGTCGCATTCAAGGCGGCCCATACTGGCGTTGAAAGAAAGCCGTCCGGGATATGCATGAGTAGCGCCTTACACGGTAGCACGTATGTCACGTTCGTGCCACCGCTTTACGCCATGCTAATCTGGCATTCGCAATGAGCGAACTCAGCCGTATCGGCGTCGCGATCGATTCAGCCCTGCTCGCGCGGTTCGACGCCCATATCGCGCAGCGCGGCTACACAAACCGCTCGGAGGCGTTCCGCGATCTGATTCGCGAGGAATTGGTCTCGACCGCCGCCGAGTCCCCACGGACACCAGTTGTGGGCACGGTGACGCTGGTGTATGACCACCATGTCCGCATGTTGAGCGACCGGCTCACCGACCTTCAGCACGATCACTTCCATAACGTGCTCTCCACGCTGCATGTGCACCTCGATCATGACAACTGCCTGGAGGTGCTTGTGGTGAAGGGGACGGCCGAAGCGGTGAGACATATCGCCGATGCGCTCATTTCGACGAAAGGCGTGAAGCACGGCCGTCTCACCATCACCACAACAACGGGCGAGACGGCATGATCCTCGGCACCGGGATCGATCTCGCCGAGGTGCCGCGGATCAAAGCCGCGATCGAACGGAACGGGGAGCGATTCCTGCGCCGCATCTACACCGCGTCGGAAATCGCGTATGTGGAGAAGAAAGCGAACCGGTACGAACGCTATGCGGCGCGCTTCGCGGCCAAGGAGGCCGGCATGAAAGCGATCGGAACGGGCTGGAGGCGCGGCGTTACTTTTCAGGATTTCGAAGTGGCCAATCTTCCGTCCGGCCGTCCGACGCTTCGTCTTCACGGCCGCGCGGCAGAGATCGCCGCCGAGATGGGGGTGAAGAACATCGCGTTGTCGCTGACGCATACGACGGAGAACGGCATGGCCTTCGTGGTGCTCGAATCCTAAACCGACGCCAGCCTGCTACAATCCGCCCTATATGCCGCGATGTCTTCTTGTTTTCCTCGCCGCTGCGCTCTCGGCGCAAACGCCTCCCGTCGCCAGCCTGAAGCAGGCCGCGCAGGAAATGGTGGAAGCGCGCCAGAAGATGGCCCAGGAGATTACAGACTCCATTTTCTCGTTCGCCGAACTCGGCTATCAGGAGGTGGAGACATCGGCCTACGTCACTGGAATTCTGGAGAAAGACGGTTTCCGGATCACTCGCGGCGTGGCCGGAATGCCGACGGCGTGGGTGGCGGAATGGGGTTCCGGCAAACCGGTGATCGGCCTGATGGCCGACATCGACGGGCTTCCGGAAACATCGCAGAAGCCGGGCGTCGCCAGACACGAGCCACTCATTCCCAACGGCCCGGGTCACGGCGAAGGCCACAACGCGGGACAAGCCGTTAACATCACGGCGGCGCTGGTGGTGAAAAACATCATGCAGCGCAACCACATCGCGGGCACGATCCGCCTGTATCCGGGCATTGCCGAGGAGTTGCTCGGCTCCCGCACCTACATGGTGAACGCCGGACTCTTCCGGGATCTCGACATCATGTTGTCGAGCCACATCTCAAACGGCTTCAACACCGGTTGGGGATTCCCGTCCGGTTCCGGACTGGTCTCCACGCAGTACTCCTTCGAAGGGGTATCGGCGCACGGCGCCGGATCGCCATGGAAGGGACGGAGCGCGCTTGACGCGGTGGAACTGATGAACGTCGGATGGAATTACCGCCGCGAGCACCTAAGGCCGGAACAACGGTCCCACTACGTGATCGTCAACGGCGGCGATCAGCCGAACGTGGTTCCGCCGTTCGCGACGGTATGGTATTTCTTCCGCGAATGGGACTACGATCGCATCAACGAACTGCACGCGATTGGGACGCGGATCGCACAAGCGGCGGCAATGATGACCGACACCAAGGTTACCGAGCGAGTGCTCGGGGCAGCCTGGCCGGGCCACTTCAACAAGCCGCTGGCCGAAGCGCTTCACGCCAACATCGTCCGCGTCGGGATGCCGGCGTGGTCAGAGGACGATCAGAAGATGGCGCGCGCGGCGCAAGTGATGATGAAGTCAGAGGCGAAAGGGCTGGAGACCAAGACCGGCGAAATCGGGCATGGCGGCATTAGCGGCGGCGGATCCGACGATATCGCGGAAGTCTCGTGGAACCTCCCGACCGTCGTTTTACGTTACCCCGGAAACATTCCCGGCATGGTTGGGCACCACTGGTCCAGCAGCATCGCCATGGCTACGCCGATCGCGCACAAGGGCGCGGTGGTGGGCGCCAAGGCTCACGCGATGACGATTCTCGATTTGCTGCTCGACCCCAAACTGGTGGCGGCCTGTAAGGCCTACTTCGCGGAACAGACGGCCAAGACGCAATGGAAGTCCCTGATACCGGTGGACACCAAGCCGCCGATTCATTTCAACAAGGAGAAGATGGAGCGGGTCCGGCCGGAGTTGCAGAAGCTACGGTATGACCCGTCGAAGTACTCGAGTTACCTGGAACAACTCGGTATACACTATCCGGACGTGGCACAGTAGAAAGCCATGCGAAGCCTCCTCCTCATCTTCATCGCGTGTGCGGTGATGCCGGGCGCGGAACGCTGGGCGCAGTTTCGCGGCCCGAACGCGTCCGGTGTATCGGCAAGCACCGGACTCCCGGTGGAGTTCAATGAATCGACGCGTGTGTGGCGCACGGAACTCCCGCCGGGAAAGTCGTCGCCGGTGTTCTCCGGCGATCGTATTTTCCTCACGGCGCACAATGAAGACAAGCTGGTGACGCTGTGTCTTGATCGCCGCGATGGCCGTATTCTCTGGACCCGCGACATTCCGCAACCGCGCAAGGAGCGCCGCCACAAACTGAACGACGCAGCCGCACCGACGCCGGTGACGGATGGCCGCAACGTATACGTCTTCTTCGCCGACTTCGGGCTGGCCTCCTATACGGCCTCCGGCAAGGAACGTTGGAAAATGCCGCTGCCGCCGATGCCTAGCATGCAGGGCGTTGCCGGGTCGCCGATTCTGGCGGACGGCAAACTGATGCTGGTAGTGGATCAGGCCCAGGATTCCTACATGCTCGCCGTCGATACACGGAACGGCGAAACCATATGGCGAAAGGAGCGCGGGCCTGCCCCGGGCGGCGCCTACTCATCGCCGGTACTGTTCCGGCCCAGGGGAGAAGAGGAGCAGTTGATCACCTTCTCTCCGAATGAACTCGCGGGGTTCTCGCTGGCGACTGGAGAAAAATTATGGTGGGTGGGCGGACTGCCGCCGC
>JBGSME010000415.1:0-7019 GCA_041740335.1 Bryobacteraceae bacterium
CGGTCCCGCGCGGTGCGGGCTGGTTGGTTGTTGATTGGGCATTCGTCGCCGCCCCCCCCGGCTAGGGACGGGCGCGGAGCGCGGCGAGAACGCGATCCGGGGTGAAGGGCACCTGACGGATGCGAGCACCGGTAGCGTCGAAAATGGCGTTAGCGATCGCACTGGCGACGGCGGTGATGGTACATTCGCCGGAGCCCATGTGTTCCTCGTCGGGGCGATCGATCACAACGGTTTCGACCACGGGATGAAATTGCCCGTAAGTATATACGCGATAGGCGCGCCAGTCGTCGGAAGTGACGTTGCGGCTGTTCCAGCGCACCTCTTCAAACAGCGCACGGCTCATGCCTTGAATGGCGCCGCCCTCCATTTGGTTTCGCATGCCGTTGGGGTTGGAGACGGGTCCGGAATCCTGACTGGCGACCATACGCCTGACAGCCACAGCACCGGTCGCCTGATTGACGTCGACTTCGGCCACCAGGGCACAGTAGCCATTGTTGCCCTCATAGAGGACGAGGCTGATGCCGCGGCCGGAAACGATGCCGGTGCGGGGGTTGCCTGGCTTCGGAGAAGGGCGGGTGTCCCAATTGGCGCCGCGAGCGGCGGCGTTGAGCACGTCGATCATCCGGGGATCGCTCAAGTGCCGGAGGCGGTATTGGACAGGATCCTGAAGAAGCCCCGCCGCTACTTCGTCGATGAAGCTTTCGTTGGCGAATGTGTTCTGGAGGCGCGCGGGTGAGCGGAGCGGGCCGGTGAAGAACGGCGACGGGATGGTGTGGGTGAGGACGCGTTCAGAGTTGACGGTACCGGTGCCGCCGCATCCGGCCGGGGTGCAGCCGGCGCTGTAGGACGAGGCGATGTTACTGTTGTTGGCGAAGCGGGCAGGCGGCGCCGGGTTGCTGTTAGGAACGACAGCAGGAACGGGAAAGCCGGCCAGTTCCCCGGTAAAGATGTTGCCTGGAGTGGTTGCGTTCGGCCGGCCACCCTTGGTCGCGGTCCAGCCCTCATAGATCCATGCGATCATCTGGCCCTGGCTGTCCACACCGGCCTTGAGGTCGATGGTGTAAGCGGGGCCGTAGTTCTCGCCGGCGATCATTTCATCGCGCCGGGATAGCTGAACGCGCACGGGCTTACCGACGGCTTGGGACATAATGGCGGCGTCGAAGGAGACGGTATCGTTGCCATTGCAGCCATAACATCCGGAGCCTTCGGCAAAGATAACCTGTATATTTTCGCTGGGTATTCCAAGCACGTTGGCGACGCTGTCGCGCTGCGGATAAACGCCCTGAGTGGCGGAGTAGATAGTAGCTTTCGCGGCTGCTCCGATTCCGGTTACGTCGGCGACGGCGCAAGAGGCAGCGAGGGAGCCGTGCAACTGGTACGGGTGCAAGTAAGTGGCGCTGAAGGTACGAGCGGCGGCGGCCATCTTCTCGTCGACATCGGCGTTGAGCACGGTTAAGGTGTCGCGGGAGGGGACGGTGCGCAGGTAGTTATAGAAGTCATCGAACGAAGGAAGGGCGGGCGGTTCCGACCAAGTGACTCTGAGGCGGCGAGCGGCCTGCTGGGCGAACCAGTCCCGGTCGGCGACGACGCCGACGAAGTTCTTTTTGACGACGACGCGGATGTTACCGGGCAGGGCGGAGACAGAACTTTCGTCGACGCTTACCACTTGGGCGCCGATGGCTGGTGGGCGGACGACTTTGCCGTGGAGCATGCCTGGCAGGCGGATATTTTGTACATATTCGTAACTGCCGAGCACTTTGGCGGGGATATCGTCGCGAGGGACGGATTTCCCGAGGACGGTGTAGTCGCGGGGGCTCTTCGGCTTGGCGTTGGCGTTGAGCACCATGTTGAACCTGCCACCGCTGACCAACTCGCCGTAGGTGACAGCGCGGGCGCGATCGGACCTAAGCATGACGACGCCGTTTTCCACGATCAACTGATCGGCGGTGGTATTGAGCCGTCGCGCAGCCATGGAGAAGAGGGCTTCGCGGGCGGTGGCGAGGGCCTGGCGCAGACCGGCGGGTCCGAATTCGGCAATGTGAGACTGGCTACCGGAGGTGACGCCCTGATCGGGGGTGAGACCGGTCTGGCAGAAGGTGAGCCAGACCTTTTCGAGGGGTACGCCTAACTCTTCGGCGATCAACTGGCGTTGAACCACGGAGAATCCCTGACCGAATTCGCACTTACCGGAGTAACCGAAGACGGTGCCATCGGCGGTGATCGCTACCCACGAATCGACCTGGTTGGCGGCGACTGTACCGGGCGCGATTTGCGCGGCGACGGGAGACCTAGAGCCGGCGGCGCTGAAGCCGACGATCAAGGCGCCTGCGCTTTTGAGAAGCCCGCGGCGCGAGAGTCCTACCTTATTGAGAGCGGTTTTGGCGTCCGGGGACATTGGAGTGGAGGTTCCTTCGATCATGCCCGTTTCTCCTGCTGATAACGTTTAATGGCGGCGACCATTCGCGAATGAGTGCAGCATCGGCAGAGGATACCTTCCATGCCCTTCAGGATTTCGGCTTCGGTGGCGTTGGGATTCTTGTCGACGGTGGTCATTCCGTAGAGCATGACGCCGCTGAGGCAGTATCCGCACTGGACGGCCTGTTCGCCGACGAAAGCGGTCTGAATGGGATGCGGCCCCTGGGGGGTAGCAAGTCCATCAATGGTGAGGACGGTCTTTCCGGTGGCCTCAGAAACAGGCGTGGTGCAGGAACGGATGGGCTCTCCGTTGAGCAGAACGGTGCAAGCGCCGCATTGCGCGAGACCGCAGCCGAACTTTGGCCCATTCAGTTTCAAGTCCTCTTGCAATACGTACAGCAACGGCATGTCGAGGTCGTCAACGTTGACGGTGACCGACTGCCCGTTGACTACGAGAGCGACGGCAGGCATGGCGTCTCCTTAAATCAAACTTAGTCGATAGTAAGCGCAGGGATGGATTTAGGTCCCCTGCGAGTGCTCTTGATCATATTTGAGTTAGGAGATTCGGTCAATGGTTTGGGCTATTCACAAGAGTTAATTTCGATAGTTACTCGGTTTGTGGCCGCCGCGGACTGGCGGCTGTTTTTTTGGGCTTGTGGGGCTGTCCGGGGGGAGATATGGGGCGGTCCTACCGCGGGGTGGGCGGGGCTGGTATTGGCCGCCGCGGACTGGCGGCTGTTTTTTTTTCGCTTGTGGGGCTGTCCGGTGGGAAATATGGGGGACAGTCCTACCGCGGGGCGGGCCGGGCTGGCTTGTTTTGGCTTTTGGTGGCCGCCGCGGACAGTCCCCATATTTCGGGGGGGACGGTCCTACCGCGGGGCGGGCCGGGCTGGCTTGTTTTGGCTTTTGGTGGCCGCCGCGGACAGTCCCCATATTTCGTGGGGGACGGTCCTACCGCGGGGTGGGCCGGGCTGGCTTGTTTTGGCTTTTTGTGGCCGCCGTGGACAGTCCCCAGATTTCTCCATGTTTCTTAGGGTCGATCGCGACCCAGGGCCATCACGTAGTAGCGGGCTCTTGTCTTGCTGACGTTGCGCCAGCCGTGGTGTTCGTTGGAGGCGACATAGGCTACCGAGCCGGGTCCGATGGTGGACGACTTTCCTTCGATGGTTACTTCGAGCGTGCCTTCGCGGAGGATCAGCAGTTCGTGGTGCGCGTGGCTGTGGGGTGGGTGCGGAGCCATGCCCGGAGCGAGTTCGGTTTCATGCATGTCGATCGCGTAGCCCTTGTGCGCGAGGCCCTCGAACACGTTGCGGGACCGCTTTTGATCATCGCCGCGGGCAGTGAGATCCTCGTACTGCCAGGTTTGGGAGGTGAGTGGAGCGGAGGCGGCGGAAGCGGGCATGGCGGCGGCGAGCAGGGGCAGGAGGGCAGAGAGGTCGCGGCGAGTGGTTTTCATATGTCTAGTCAATCACATTCGGGCTTCCGCCGCCGGTATCAGGTGCGGTATCCTGACCAACGATCCTCTTGCCCACACCACAGCCTCTTTGCCTGTTGATTCCCGCGTATCGACCCCCTCCCGGGTTCGAGCAATTGGTGAGCGCGATGCTCGATGCGGGGGGCGGCGGGCGGTTCGCGCGGGCGATGGTTGTGGATGACGGGAGTGGTCCGGAATATGCGGCGGTGTTCGACGCGCTCGCGGGGGATCCGCGGATCCGGGTGGTGCGTCACGCCGTGAATCTCGGCAAGGGAGCGGCGCTGAAGACGGGCTTTAATGCGTGTCTGGTGGAGTGTCCGAAGGCGAGGGGCGTGGTGACGGCCGACGCTGACGGACAGCATTCGCCGGAAGACACACTCCTTGTGGCTGAGGCGCTGGCGGCGAATCCGGGAGATCTGGTGGTGGGAGCGCGGGCCTTCGAAGGCAGCGTCCCGTGGCGGAGCCTTATCGGCAATCGGATCACGCAAGCGGTGTTTCGCGTACTGGCCGGATTGAGCCTTTCCGATACGCAGACGGGGCTGCGGGGGTGGCCGCGCGCGTTGTGCGAAATGAGCCTGCGGATTGGGGTGAACGGTTACGATTTCGAACTGGAAGCGCTGATGCGGGGGCGGCGCGAGGGATTGATCCGGAATCCGGTGCAGGTGCCGATCCGTACGATTTACACCGACGGGAATCGTTCGTCGCACTTCAATCCGCTGCTCGATTCGATGCGGATTTATTATGTATTTCTGCGCTACTGCGCGGCGTCGCTGGCGACGGCGACGGTGGATTACATACTGTTTCTATGGATGCTGGCGGTTAGCGGCGACATTGCGCGCGCGATGATTGTGGCACGGTCAGCAGCGGTGGTGGTGAGCTTTCTTCTGGCCCGGAAGGCGGTATTTCAAAGCCATGGGAACTGGGCGAGTTCGCTGGCGCGATTCCTGGGGCTGGTGGTGGTGATGGGCGCGGTTTCTTATGCGCTGATCCGGGCGATGAACGGTTATCTGGACGTTCCGGTGACGCTCGCCAAGATGATCGCCGAGGGGACGCTCTACCTGGGGAACTTTGCGATCCAGCGCGAATTCATCTTCACGCAGCAGCGGGAAGAGTGAGGCGCCGAATTACCGTTTGAAGAACCAGAGCCAGAAATACTGCTCGCCCGCGCCGTGGCGGTAGCGCGGTTCGAAGCCGCATTTTTCGGCGAGTTCGACGGCTTGGCGATCGGAGAACGGAACGCCCAACCAGGTGTCGTCGGGCGAGGTTTCCATGGTGGCGTCGCCTTGGACCTGGAACTTAAAGAGCCCGCCGGGACGGAGGAGGCGGTGCACTTCGCGCACGTAGTTTTCGATGACGGCGCGGCTGGGGATGTGTTGAAAGACGATGGTGGAGAAGGCGAAGTCGACTTGGATGTCGCCGAGGACGGCGAGATCGGCGCCGCTGTTTTGGTAGACGTGCGCGTTGGGGAAATCGGCGAGCGCGCGGGTGGCCTGGGCGACCATTTCGCCGCTAATATCGACGGCGTGGACTTCACCGAACTGGCGGGCAAGGGCGCGAGTGACGCGTCCGGCGCCGCAGCCGATCTCGAGGACCTTCATGCCGGATGGGGGCTTGCCCTGGCAGATGTTGGTCATGTCGGTGAGGATCTCTTCGGCGACGGTGCGTTCTCCGGAGGCGAAGAATTCGTCGTCGGTCCAGGCTTCTTTTTCGGTGTTGACGTAGTAGCGGGCGTTCTCGCGGGCGCGCTGGTCCCACTCGCGGCGCATTTTTTCGACTGTCTTGTCGACGGGGGGCTGCGGAGTCATCTGAACTTCGATTGTCTCATGATAAGATGGTAGGGTTGGTGGCGGTTGGTCACTACGGGCGGCTAGCTCAGTTGGGAGAGCACCACGTTCGCAACGTGGGGGTCGTGGGTTCGAATCCCACGCCGTCCACCATCTCTTTTTCATTCATTGATAGGCTGATTCGGAAGCCCGGACTGCGTGGGTGGGACGCGGTGTCAGGCTGAGGCGGCTTGGGCGGCCTGCGAGAACTGTTTTTCGATGTCGCCGGGGGGGATGTTGAGGATGCGGGCGACGGCGGGGATGATGGTTGGGGATTGGGATTGGGTCCGCAGGCGGATGAGGTTTCGGAGGGTGATGTCGCAGCTGTGGGGGTCGTTGGAGTGGGCGAAGATTGTCAGGGCCTCCAGGAGGTGGTGCTCGGCGTCGGACCAGTTTTCGCGGTCTCCGGCGAGGCGGCCGAGTTGGACATAGGTGCCGGCCTGTGAGTAGCGATCATTGAACTCGACGTAGATCGCGAGGGCTTGGCGGTAGTGCGCGTCCGCCTCCTCCCATTTCCGCTGCTCCTGGGCGACGATGCCGAGGTTGTGGTAGGTGCTGGCTTGTGAGTGGCGGTCCTTGAACTCGACCTCGATCGCGAGGGCTTGGCGGTAGTGCGCGTCCGCCTCTTCCCATTTCCGCTGCTCCTGGGCGACGTAGCCGAGTTGGTGGCGAATGCTCGCGCTCATCTTTCGGTGCTGATCTGGCGGCAGTGCCTCGTTCGACTCGTGCAGTTCCAGCGCCTGGCGGTAGGCCGCACCGGCCTCGTCGAGTCGCTTGGTGAACAGGAAGCGCTTCCCGATGTCGTCGATGACGCCGACCACCTCCAGGCCAACACGACTGCGCAGGACGTCAGGAGGGTAGCCGTTCAGCGCGTCGAGCACAAACTTACTCAGTGATAGGCCGCGCAGATGATCCTTTATGGTATCGATGTGGTTGACGAGGAGCCGATACGGATTCTTAATCGACTGATGACTGGCAAGGCTAAGTTTAACCGCGGTGAGTAGATTCTCGTACTCGCGCTCCGCGAGAAACTGCCCCATCTGTTTCTGCCCGGCTTCCTTCGATTCCTGCAACTGGAAGATCGCGCCGGCGAAACCGTCGTAGTAATCGCGGAACGCCGCATGGACAGCCTTGCGCCGGTCCTCCGGCGCCTTCCCCCGCAAGAAGTACGGAAACACCGGCTGCAAGTGCAAAAACCCGGCCTCATCCTTCCGGACCAGCCCCCAATGCTCCGCCTCCCGCAAGACCTCGTCGAGCCGCTCCCAAGGTAGACCGGCGAGCACCGGCTGCTTGCGCAGTTGCTCGAC
>JBGSME010000416.1:0-5297 GCA_041740335.1 Bryobacteraceae bacterium
TCCCACCGCCCAGGATCCTTGTCGCCCACACCCATACGAACCCGGATCGCCGCCCGATTCGCATCCGCCGGCGCGCTCTCCTCGGAACGCACCGTCTCCGGCTGCCGCAACATCCAAACTCCGGCGGCGGCAATCGTGGCCGCCAATACCCATCTCTTCATTTCCGCTCCTTACTCTTTCAGCGACGCCTCGCGCCGCGCCTTAAACTCCGAACCCGCCTTCCATTCCGGATACTTCTCCCCGTCCGCCACCCGGACTCCTACATCGAACAACAAACGCAAATCCTCAACAGCGCCGCTCAAATCCCAATCCGTTTTCACTTCATCGGTCACCTTGTGATAATCGTTCGCCGTATACTCGGCGCGCTTCTTCTCGGAGAACCCGGCCGGCTTGTCGACATACTCTCCCCCTGAATCCGTGTACAGCGCCGGTACTCCCTGCTTGGCAAATTCGAAATGGTCTGACCGGTAGTAGAATCCCTTCTCCGGTTCCGCGTCCGGCGACAACGTCCGCGCCCGCTGCCGCGCAGCATCTCCCAATACATCGTCCAGCGTCGACATCCCCAGCCCCACCACCACCAGATCCCGCGTCCGGCCCCACTGGTTCAATCCGTCCATGTTGATATCGGCCAACGTCCGCTTCAACGGATACAGCGGATTCTCCGCATAGTATTTCGCCCCCAGCAATCCCTTTTCCTCCGCCGTCAACGCAAGAAATAATACAGACCGCTTCGGCCGCGGATGCAGCGCCGCAAACGCTTTGGCCAGTTCCAGCAACCCCGCCGCCCCCGACGCATTGTCGATCGCGCCATTGAAAATCTGGTCGCCCTCCCGCTTCGCGTCGCGCCCCAGATGATCCCAGTGCGCCGAGTAAATCACATACGAGTCCCGCATCGCCGCATCCGATCCCGGTAGCTTCGCGATCACGTTCTGCGAGTCCACATCCCGGATCTCGCTCGCCACTTCGAAGCTCGCCCGCGCTCCCAGCGCCACCGGCCGGAATTCCTTCGTGACCGCCATCTGCTTCAATTCCTCGAAGTTTTTTCCGCTCGCCGCGATCAGCTCTTTCGCTTTGTCCAGCGACACCCAGCTCTCCACTTTCACCCGCCCTCGATTTCCATCCGCCGTCCGCAAATCGAAATTCTCCCGGCCCCAGCTTCCCGTCACCACCTCGAACGGATATCCCGCCGGACCCGTCTCATGAATCAATATCGCTGCCGCCGCGCCCTTCTCGCTCGCAATCTCATACTTGTAGGTCCACCTCCCGTAGTAGGTCATCGCCTTGCCTTTGAACAATTGCCCGTCCGGCGTCGGTGGATCGTTCACCAGCATCAGCAGCGTTTTGCCCCGAACATCCATCCCCTTGTAGTCGTCCCAGCCATACTCGGGCGCAACCACGCCGTAACCCACAAACACGATCTCGGAATCCTTTACGCGATTGGATGGGTCGAGCAGTCGCGACACGCCTACGAAATCCAGCAGCGGATTCAACTCCACCTTGCGCCATCCCGCCCGAATCGATCCCGTCACCCGCGACGTAATACCCGCCAGCGGGACTTTCTGAAAAAAACTCCCATCCGGGTTTCCAGGCTCCAACCCAAGGTGCCGGAACTGGTTCGCCAGATACTGCACCGTCTTCTTCTCCCCCTCCGTCCCCGGCGCGCGGCCTTCATACTCATCGCTCGACAGCGTCCGTATGTGCGCCAGGATCCCTTCCGCCGTGATCGACCCCGCCGCGTCCTCCGGTCCCGCATGCGTCCCGCACGCCGAAACGATACAAAGCAAAAGAGCCCCACTCCAGCCAACGCGAGCCACCGCGCCATTCCGAGCCGCGCGCGCGAGCAAGCGGTAGCCTGCCTCTTTCACCACCCTGCCGCCAAACAAAATCTTCATTCTCCTGAGTATGCAGCATTTCGGATCCACGCACCTACCCGCCCAACCGCCGTTGCTACAATGAAACTTCCATCCGTAACATCATGCTCGAAAACTTATTCGGAGGCGGCAAGGCTCCCCCCTCCTCCGCTTCCACACCCCCGGCGCCGCCCGGCGGCGGCAAATCCAGCCTCCTCGACCGCCTCAAGCAAGGGATCCAAAAGACTCGCGCCGGCCTCGTCGACGCCATCGAAGATACAATCCATGGCCGCAAGGAAATCGATGCGGACCTCCTCGAAGAACTCGAATTCCGTCTCATCGCCGCAGACATCGGCATCCGCACCACCACCGAAATCCTCGAACGGATTCGCCAGCGGGTCGACCGGCGCCTCGTCAACGACGCTACAGAGCTGAAAACTCTCATCCGCCAATATCTCCTCGAAGCCCTCCAAACCACCGAGCGCCCCTGGCGCCTGCCCGCCGAACCACCCGCCGTCTTCCTGATCGTCGGCGTCAACGGTGTCGGCAAGACAACCACAATTGGCAAACTCGCCACCCTCTACCGCAGCGAAGCCAAGCGCGTCCTCCTCTGCGCCGCCGACACTTTTCGCGCCGCCGCCATCGAACAACTCGAAGTCTGGGGCGACCGCACCCAGACCGATGTCATCCGCCAGCAGCAGGGTTCCGACCCCAGCGCCGTGCTCTTTGACGCCCTCCAGGCCGCCCGCGCCCGCAAAGCCGACATCGTCATCGTCGACACCGCCGGCCGCCTCCACACCAAGGTCAATCTCATGGATGAACTCGAGAAGATGCGCCGCACCGCTTCCCGCGTCATCCCCGATGCCCCGCACGAGGTCCTCCTCGTCATGGATGCCACCACCGGCCAGAACGGCCTCGAACAGGCCCGCAAGTTCACCGAATCGAGCGGTGTCACCGGCATCATCCTCACCAAGCTCGACGGCACAGCCAAAGGCGGCGTCGTTGTCGCCATCGCGCGCGAACTCAATCTCCCCATCCGCTTCATCGGCGTCGGCGAACAGGCCGCCGACCTCCTCCCCTTTGAAGCTGGCAAGTTCATCGAGACCCTCTTCGACTGACATGACCCAAGCCGACCTCATGCGAGAAGCCCTCGCCGAGGCCCGCAAAGGGCTCGGTCTCGCAAGCCCCAATCCCATGGTGGGCGCGATCCTCGTCAATAACGGCGAAATCGTCGGCCGCGGCTTCCACACCTGGGAGGCTCGCGATCACGCCGAAATCGCCGCCCTCCGCCAAGCCGGCCCCAACGCGCGCGGCGCAACTCTCTATATCAATCTCGAACCCTGCTCCCACACCGGTCGCACCCCGCCCTGTTCCGATGCGCTCATCGAAGCGGGCGTCGCCCGCGTCGTCGCCTCCATGCAGGACCCGAATCCCCTGGTCGCTGGCGCCGGCTTTGCCAAACTACGCGCCGCCGGCATCCAAACCATCATCGATAACGCCTCCACAACCGAAGCGGAAAAACTCAATGAGCCCTTCCTCCACTTCATGCGGACCGGGCGCCCCCTCGTCGTCCTCAAAGCTGCCCTCACCCTCGACGGCAAGATCGCCGCGCCCGAAGACAACACCGGCTGGATCACCTCCGAGCAGGCGCGCCTCCATGTCCAGCAACTCCGCCACAGCGTCGACTCCATCCTCACCGGCATCGGCACCCTCCTCTCCGACGATCCTCTCCTCACCGATCGCACCGCTCTCCCGCGCGCCCGTCCCCTCCTCCGCATCGTGGTCGACTCTCAGCTTCGAACCCCCGTCAACTCGCGCATGGTAGAATCCTGCCGCGACGATGTCCTCCTCGTTACCACCTCGCTCGCCCCTGCCGAGCGCCGCAAAGCCCTCGAAGCACGCGGCGTCCGTGTCCTCGTCGCCGATCATTCGAGCGGCCGTACGGACCTCCACGCTCTGGTCGCCGAACTCGCCCGCCACCGCTACCTCTCTCTCATGATCGAAGCCGGCAGCAAGGTCAATTGGGCCGCCCTCGACTCCGGCATCGTCGACAAAATCTTCTTCTACTACGCCCCCAAAATCCTCGGCGGAATGCAATCGCTCCCCGTTGCCGGCGGCGTCGGAAAATTGAGCCGCAAGGACGCCATCCTGTTCCACAACGTCCGCCTCCACCCCATCAGCGGCGAAGAGTTCGCCGTCGAAGCCGCCCTCGTAAAGTGAGGCTCCCCCGAACTCTCAATCACCAACCCAAAAACGAAAACCAACATGTTCACAGGAATCATAGAAGAGACAGGCGTAGTCGAATCGATCGATATCTTCCCCACCGGAGCTCGCCTCCGCATCGCCTGCGCCAACGTCCTCACCGACGCCTTCCCTGGCTCGAGCATCGCTGTCAACGGAGTCTGCCTCACCGCCGTCAACCTTACTCCCGATTCCTTCGCCGCCGACCTGGCCCCGGAGACCCTTCGCCGCACCAACCTCGGCGATCTCAAACCCGGTGACCCCGTCAACCTCGAACGTCCGCTCCTGCCCACCGGCCGCCTCTCCGGCCACATCGTCCAAGGCCACATCGACGGCACCGCCGAACTCACCGCGCTCGAATCCATCGGTGGAGAAAACTGGTGGCTCCGCCTCCGCGTCCCCCCAGAGCTCGAACGCTACCTGGTCTTCAAAGGATCCGTCTGCCTCGACGGCATCAGCCTCACCATCGCCGAAATCAGCGGCCCCGACATCGCCATCACCATCCTGCCCCACACCTACACCGCCACCAACCTCCACGCAAGAAAGCCCGGCCACCGCATCAACGTCGAATGCGACATGCTCGCCAAGTACGTCGAAAAGCTCATGGCCCGCTAAGCCCTCACCCCGTCTGTTAACCTGATTCCGTGAACAGCGCGTTGTGCAGTTTCTTGTGCGCGGCGGCGTTCGGCGTTGCTGTTGCACAACCCGCCGATGATCGATTGCTGCCGGCCCCGGTTCGAATATCCGGCGTTGTAATTGACAGCCAGGGCGAGCCAGTCGCGGATGTCTTCCTGATGCACACTGGCTTAAACCGCCAACCCAAGACAGATTCCAAGGGCAGGTTCGACCTGGAAACTCGCGCCCCCGCCATTGTGTTTCGAAAGGACCGGTTCCAGAGTCTGTACTGGCGCGTCGCTCCAGGTTCTGGCCTCAGCTTCACCCTCACCGGCATCACCCCGTCACCCGCGACCTCGTGCCGATGGTTCGCCCGCTGCGTGTCTCTGCAGGATGGTTACATGGGCTCCTTCTGCTTCCCCAACGTGGCGGGCGTTCGCGTAACTGAATCTAGCCTGACTTTCGCAGTTGGAGGGTTTGGTGAGGGTTAAGTCCAGCAGAATCAGCAAGCGTACCTGCTAGGTCTTCACTACAAAATGGGCGGGTTGGGAGGTAATACGGGGCGGAGGCTGTGCGGGAAGTTCGAGGCGG
>JBGSME010000417.1:0-3801 GCA_041740335.1 Bryobacteraceae bacterium
GTCGGAGAGCCTGATTCCTCCGGAAACCGGGCGCGTCCAGATATCGGTGCAGGGCCAGGGGAATCTTGGCGTGGCCGACGCGTACCCGCGGCTGAATCCGAGCGAGAACCGGCATCAGATCGCCGACAACCTGACGTGGACCACCGGGCGGCACACGGTGAAGACGGGCTTCGATCTGGTGAACACGCGCGACTACAATGACATCCTGCGAAACCGCAACGGCACCTATTCCTATCCGACGTTCACGGCGTTCGCGCAGGATCTTACCGGGAACACGACCGGGGCGAAGCGTTGGCAGAGCTATTCGCAACGGTTCGGCGATCCGGTGGTTGACACGACGATCCGCGACATCAGTTGGTATTTGCAGGATCAGTTTCGCGCGACGAAGAATCTGACAGTCAACTACGGCGTCCGTTACGAGTATGCATCGCTGCCCCAGCCGACGCTGAGCAATCCGGCGTACCCGCAGACGGCGCGCATCGTATCGCCAAAGAAGAATTTCGCGCCACGCATCGGACTGGCGTACGCGTTCAACGACAACAAGACGGTGATCCGGGGCGGCTACGGGATGTTTTATGCGCGGGTGCAAGGGGGCTTCGTGAATTCGCTATTTCTTGAGAACGGCATTTATCAAAAGCAGATCAGCTTGAATGGGACGGTGGCGGCCGATCAGGCGTTGGGGCCGGTATTCCCCGGCCGGTTGACGGGGATTGACCGAAATCCGCCGGCAGGAACGGTGGATGTTACATACCAGTCTTCGGATTGGCGCAACCCGTACACGCAGCAGGCTGACATCGGAGTGGAACGGCAGCTTACCGAGAACCTTGGAATGACGGTATCGTATATATGGTCGCGTGGGCTGCACCTGACGACGGTTCGGGATTTGAACATCGGGGCACCGGGCCCGAACGTCACCTACCGAATTCAGGACGCGGCGGGGAACGATACCGGGAGCTACACGACACCCACGTATTTGTTGGCGAATCGTGTGGACCGGAACTGGCGGCGAGTGAACATGGTGGATCATGGCGGCAACTCCTACTACAACGCGATGGTGGTGCAGATGCGGAAGCGCGCCTCGCATGGGCTGGAAGCGTCGATTTCGTATACGTGGTCACACGCAATCGACTTCAACCAGGGCGGCGGCAACAACAACATCTTCTTCTCCGGCGGGCCATCCAGCCTGTTCAACGGCGACTATCGCCAGGACAAGTCATCATCGTCACTTGACCAGCGGCATCGATTTGTGGGGACGACGGTGTGGCAGCCGACGCTGAGCAAGTCCAACAGCGGCGTGGGCCGCTGGCTGCTGAACAACTGGCAGCTTTCGCAGATCACGACGTTTGCGTCGGCGCAGCCGCAGACGCCGACAATTTTCGTATCGGGAAGTCCGTTCGCCGGAGCGGCGTTCAACACCAGCCTCAATGGTTTCGGCGCGTCGTCACGGGTGCCATTCCTGCCGGCAGCGAGTCTCGATATCGATCAGATCTACCGGACCGACGCACGGCTCACGAAGATCCTACCAATCAACGAGCGGTATCAACTGCATCTGAACTTTGAGGCGTTCAACGTGTTCAACCATGTCTCCGACACCAGCGTGAACGGGCAGGCGTATCAGGCGCGGAACGGCATTCTGACGCCGACGGCGAGGCTGGGCGAAGGATCGGCATCGCAGGGTTTTCCGGACGGGACGAACGCACGGCGGGCTCAGGTTAGCTTGCGGTTTATTTTTTAGGGGAACTGGCGCAAGACGGGCACGCTTCGGCGCCGGGGTGTGGACGGAGATGACCGCTCCGTTGCCGTCGCGGCTCGGCTAGGGCTGTCGGTCGACAGGCACGCGGACGCTTCCCGGGGAGCGCGAGGGCTCGAAGAAACGCGGAACGAAATCGAGCCTCGCGCGTATAGAGGACATGCCGAGTGTCCGAGCCGACGTAGAATTTGCGGCGCGCCAGCTTCGCCGGGCGCCGGGGTTCACGGCCGCAGCGTTGGGTTGCCTTGCACTTGGAATCGGTGCGACGTCCGCCATCTTCAGTGTGGTCAACGCGGTGGTTCTGCGACCGCTACCATATCGGGATTCCGAGCGCCTGATGCGGATGTATTCGGAGTGGCCGACATGGACGGGCGGCGGAATGTGGCGATTCTGGATCTCGCCGCCGGAGTTCCGCGCACTCCGGAGAGGCAATCAGGCCTTTGAAACTCTCGATGCGTGGCGGCCAGGCGGCGTGAACCTTGCTCCGACGGGGCAGGATCCGGTCCGGGTGAATAGCACGGCGGTAACGGGCACGCTGCTCCAAACGCTCGGAGTGCCGCCGTTGCGCGGGCGGATCTTTCAGGAGGCCGATGATGCGGAGGGAGTTCCTGGGACGACGATCCTCTCGTATGGATTGTGGCAAGGGGCGTTCGGCGGAGAAGACACCGTAGCGGGCCGCGAGGTGCTGCTAAACGGGGTAAAGGCCACGGTGATCCGCGTGATGCCGCGAGGCTTCGAATTCCCTCCGGGCGATCCCGAACCGGCTGAACTTTGGGTTCCGCTGCAACTGAGCACGGCTGATCTGAGCCGATGGGGCAACCACGCGCTCTCATTGATGGGAGGGAGAAAGCAGGGCGTGAGCGAGGCGCAGGCGGCGGCCGATCTGGACCGTCTGGAACTGGCGTATGGGTAGGAGGCCGCCCGCGCAACGGCATCGGTTCAATCCACAAACGCACACCGTGGCTGCGTTCCCGCTGCTCGAAGAAACAGTCGGGGACGTTCGCAAGGCGATGCTGCTGATGCCAGGCACGACGTTTTTGGTGCTACTAATCGCGTAGCGTGCGGGAATGTCGCGATCCTTCTTCTGTCGCGGGCGCAGGTGCGGCAGAAAGAAGTGGCATTACGGCAAACGATGGGAGCTTCGGCGGCGGGATTGTTCCGCCAGTTTCTGATCGAGGGCGTGATGCTGTCGATGGGCGGAGCAGTGCTGGGGCTGGCGCTCCTATCCGTGCTGCTGGTAGCGTTAGGCGCGGCTCTGTTTACAGGGATTGTTTTCGCGCTGGCGCCGCTGGCCCAAACGGCGCGGACGCGGCTGTTCGAGGAGATGGCGTTGGCGCTGATGCTGCTCACGGGTTCAGCGATGCTGATCGACGCCTTCTGGCGATTGACACGCGTCGAATCCGGGGATCCAAACCGAAGGCGCTTTTGTCGATGCGGATTTCGCTCCCGGCGCAGAGCTACCCTGGCTTGGTGGAGTTACGGCGATTCTGGACGACGGCGCTCGACCGGGTCCTGAGCGTTCCGGGCGTGACGTCGGCGGCGGCATTGGCGGCGCTGCCCCCGGACCGGCCGGTGAACGCCAACGACACGTTGATCGAGGGGCTTGTGCCGCTTGCGGGGGGGGCCGATCCACAACGTGGATTACTGGAATGCCGCGACGCCGGGGTTATTCGAAATGCTTGGCTTGAAGGCGGTGGAGGGGAGGCATCTCGAAGCACGGGATGGAGACGGCGGGCCGCATGTGGTGGTAGTGAACGAGACGTTCGCCAAGACCTTTTACGGCAAGGAAAGCGCCGTTGGGAAGCGAGTGAAACCGGGCGGGCGGCCCGAGGACAACTCGCCGTGGTACACCATCGCGGGAGTCGTGAGGGACATCAAGAACCAGGGCCTGGACCGGCCGGCGGGCGCGGAGATGTTCTACCCGATGGCCCAGGGGCAGAACTCACGTTCGGCTACATTGCTGGTGAAGTCGCAGGGCGGGGACCCGTAGGCGACGTTCGGCGCGGTGCGCGAGCGAATCCGGGAGATCGACGCCGCGGTGCCGCTGGCCC
>JBGSME010000418.1:0-3410 GCA_041740335.1 Bryobacteraceae bacterium
CTTCTC
Organism: Bryobacteraceae bacterium; assembly: GCA_041740335.1. Lineage (GTDB taxonomy): Bacteria > Acidobacteriota > Terriglobia > Bryobacterales > Bryobacteraceae > DSOI01. Next base: position 7 of record JBGSME010000418.1, read on the forward strand.
GGCAGGCTGCACCTGTGTGGGCTGAAACCCTTGGGACAGCGTGTTGCCGAAAATGTCAGTCACCTCTTCGGTGCCCGCGGGCAGATAGAACTTGCGTCCGTTCTGATTGTTCTGGCGATAGGCGAACACCGTGTACGGATACAAATCGTTGTTCGGCTTGATCGTCGCCTTCAAGGTCAACTGGTCGCCGGGCATGTAGACGTACTTATCCGTCCAAATCCAGCCTGAAACGCCCACCTCCGGCGCCGCCACGTTCGCTGCGTACCGTGACGCGTCGTCCGCGCTCACCGCGCGGAAGGGTCCCGATGCCCCGGCGCCGAACAGTGGCGCCAAAGCCACGAGAGTTGATACACCTATCCTGACCTGTTTCTTCATGAGTGTCCTTTCTCCGGTTGTGTTACTGCGAATTAGATCGAGTTAGAAGATCCGATAGTTCAGGCCCACCGAATACGTGCGCCCGAGACGGTAGTTACGGACGAGGAAATCGCCCTGCTTCCAGCGGTAGTCGTTGTCGCCCAGATTCTCGGCGTTGAAGCGGATGCTCCATTTCCCAGTTTCGGTCAGCGACAGTTGATACACGAAATCCAGGAACACGTTCCGCTCCTGGTAAATATCCGGCAGACCGAAAGTGCCCACTTCGGTAATGCGCCGGGAGACTGAATTTGCGTAGAAACGCGCGTTGGAGCGCCATTTCGGGCGGTTCCATTCCGCGATCGCGTTATAGACGAATCGCGACTGACCCATCATCGGGCGGTCGATCGAAGTAAGCGCTCCGGCATCCTGCCGCCGGATTCGCACCTTCGAGTCGACGAAGGTGAAGTTGCCCTGCACGGAGAGGTCCGCCAACCCACGGTTCAGGAATCCGAGGCTCTTGCGTGCCTCGAGCTCGAAACCGGTGTTCCTGGCTCCGGCGGCGTTGATGTAGCTTTGCCGCAGGTCGTTGGCGAACAGAATATTCACTTCGATCGGATCGGTAAAATCCTTATAGAACCAACTCGCCGCCAGCACCTGGTTGCCGCCGAGGAACCATTCCCAGCGCGCGTCCACGTTATGCACGGTCGCGCGCAGCAGGTTCGGGTTGCCCTGCGCCACGAATCCGCCGAGTACGTTGTTGAAGTCGAACGGCGAAAGCTCGCGGAAGTCCGGCCGCGACACCGTGTGGCTATAACTCACACGTAGATTCTGACGCCGCGTCAGCGCGTAGATCAGGTTCACGCCCGGCGCCGGGTCGCGGTTGGCGAGATTGGCCACCTGCGGCTGACCCGAGGGGATCAGCGGATCGAGCGTGGTCACGCGAATATCCGCGTCCTCCACGCGAACCCCGCCCACCAGACGTAGCTTCGTGCCGAACGCGAGATCGACCATGCCGTAGCCGGCATAGATGTCCATCGAGGCGTCGTAACGGTCCGTTGCACGCGTGAACTCCACGACCTGGAATCCGTCCGGACGGATGTTGGACGGCGCGAACAACTGGTTGCTCGACAGCGACGTATCGAGCGTCGAGAGCCGCTGCGGGATGAAGCGGAACCGCCGCGCCTGAAAGTCCCTGTCGCGGAACGTGCCGCGGAATCCGAACTTCCAGATGCCCGATGCCTTCCCCTTGAAGAAGGGTCGTGAGAATTCCGCTTGCGGCTCGTAGATCCTGTCGCTCAGGCCGTTGAAGAAACGAAGGCCCGAGGAACCGAGCGCGGCAAACACAAACCGGTCGTTGCCACCCTGGCCGCGGAACACTTCGCGCATATCCGGCTCGTCCCGGGTGGACCGCGAGTAAGTCATCTGCCACTTCAGTAGGCTGTTGCCGAGATCGGCGAGCGCATGTTCGCCTTCGAGGCTGGTCGACAGCAGGCCGCGTTCGATGTACCGCAGTCGCTGCGAGAAGAGAATGCTGTCGGTGCCGCCGTCCCGCCCGGCAAACTCGCGGGCCTCCTTATCGGTGTCCCGGGTCAAGGTGTTCCGCCACACGAGCTTGTTGGCCGGATTGATCCGGACCGCCGCATTCAGCACTCCTCCGAGCCGTGCTGTTTCGGTGTAGGTCCGGAAGTCGTTGTAGTCGGAGAACACGATCGGCTGAGTGCCCTGCTGGCGCAAATATTTCTGCAGTTCTCCCTGAAACTGTGGCTTGTTGGAAAATGACAGCGCGCCAACGATGCCCACGCGGCCATAAGTGGTTCCGCCCACTACTGAGTAGCTCTGCTGCGGGCGCATCGACTCGCGGAACTCCGGCTCCCAGTTGTTCGCGAACGCCTGGCCGAACTGTTGGAACTGCTGCGGCGTGAAGGCGCCCTGGAACAACCGCTTGTCGGTGGGGATGATCGACGGGACGCTCCGCGTGCCGTCTTCGAAGCCGAAAAAGTCGCGGGAGCCGCCGGGATAACTGGCAAACCGCTCTCCGGTGGTGCGCGAGTTATAGCCGAAGTTACCGCTCACGCTGAGCATTGTCTGAGTGGGAAACTCCACTGTCTGCATTTGCACAACGCCGCCGGAGAATTCGGCGGGAAGATCAGGCGTGTAAGTCTTGAGTACTTTGATGCTGTCGATCAGACCCGCCGGGAACAGATCTAGGGGCACAACGCGTTTCTCCGGTTCGGTGGTTGGAATCACCGCGGAGTTGAGCATCGTCGAACTGTAACGCTCGCCGAGGCCGCGAATGTACACATAGCCGCTTTCGACGATACTCACGCCGGTGACCTTTTCGAGCGCTCCAGCGGCGCTCGATGCCGTCGTGTTGCGGATCTCCTCCTTGCTCATTCCGTCGCTGACCACCGCGGAGAGCTTCCGCTCCGTCAACATCGCTTCGGCGGTTGCGGCCGCGGGAGTGATCTTCTCAACCACAACCAGTGTCGTCACCGAGCCCTTGGCGGCCATCACCGTGCTCGCTTCAGCCACCTGGCCGGTGGCCACGATGACGTCGGAAGTCTCCGAATCGAGATACTCCTGGGCTTGGTAGGTTAACTTGTAAGTTCCCGGCGAGAGTTTGATCATAAAGCGGCCGCTAGTATCGGTAACCTGCTGGTCTGAGAATTGGCCATTCACGCCGACCTTGACGCCCGGAATCGCCCGGGACGTCTGTGCGTCGTACACCGTTCCCGTAACCGTACCAGCCTCTTGCGCTATGGAGAAGCCGGAAAACACCGCAACTGCAAGAAATAGCTTATTGAGCGACAAACAGAGATACCTCGTTGGAGTCGACGCCGTCCATATAGATTTGCAGAGGGTTGCGCCCGGCGATGTGAGACCGGTCCGGCACCACCGCGTTCACCTGCCACAGCCCGGCAAAACCCGGCGCCATGCCGCTGAACTGGACTGCGGCTTCCACGCCGCCGATCATCACTCGGGGAGTGGAACGCGTGCGCGAAAGCGGCGAAGCCCCAGCGGCAACTCCATCGGCGATCTGGTTGTCGAGC
>JBGSME010000419.1:0-4955 GCA_041740335.1 Bryobacteraceae bacterium
CTCCGCCGCCGGCCTCCGGAATGGCGCGCTCGTAGTGCCGGTCGGTCTCCACGCATTCGCGCGACACCGAGGGTTGCCGCAAGTCGGTCGAGCAGAGATTCACTCCATCGATGAACCACCATCGCCCGCCGGCGCCCGGCGCCATGGATCCCACGGCGAAGAAATCCTGTCCGGCGACCTCGGTAAGCGTAAGGTCTGAACCAATCCGGAAGAGGCGCCGCGCCGTCACATAGACCGCATCAGTGCCCACCGTGACCCCTCGCACCGGTTCGGTCAACAGCACCCGGAACCGGCCGTCCCGATAGTGGACCAGCCCCACATCAGACGCGATCCAGACCGCGCCATCGGCCGTTGTCCGCACGATGCGCGCCGAACGGTGTGGAAATCCTTGCAGCTTCTGGTAGTGCATCCCGTCGAACCGGTGGACGCCATTCGAGGAAGCCGCCAGCCACAGAAAACCGTGCTTGTCTTCGGCGATATCGGCCACTACCAGGGTCGGATTCGGGTGCAGGCGAAACCAATATTCCGGTGGAGGCGCGGGCCGAAGTCCGGCCGCCATGGCAAACAATAGCACCGCGATCCGCATAACAAGGATTGCGAAATCGACGCTCGGTGTTGCGAAAATCGTCCAGGCTATCCCAATTGGCCACGCATCCAACTCAATCCGAATTCGCAATCAGCCGCCACCCGCCACGAATCGCGATTCTGCATCGAGGCGACTTCGATCTGTGTGTAGCCTTCGGCGTAGCGCAGGCGAATCGTCTCGGCAGCCACCGGGTCCACCTCCGCCAGACGTTCCAGCGCCACGCCCAACGCGAGTTCGGCCTCGCGGCTCATCGAAGCCGCGGCCTCGCCTTCCACCGATCCGGCACGAGGACGCGTGTTCTTCACCGCTCGGCTGATGCGGCCCTGGTCAATCAGAACCTGGCGCATCGCGCGTGCCGCCATGCCGAAGAAATGCTCGCGGCTTTTCGGCGATACTCGCAGACCGTGCAGCCTGGACGCGTAAGCTTCATTCACCAGTGCGGTAGCCTCGGGTGTGTCGGAGCGGCTTTCCCGGGCCAGCAGCGACGCCGCGATACGGCGCAGTCGGGAAAAGGAGGTCTGGTACACGAGGTCGCGCGCTTTTCGGTCGCCGGCGACAGATCGCGCCAATAGCGCTGTAAGGTTGTCGGTCGTCAAATAAGCCTCCAATACCGAGAACTGTTGGAAGTCATTATACTTGCTGTTCGGCAAAACTCAGGCGCGAATCGGATCGTAGGGGCGGAACGAACAAAGGTCTTCTGGCGGCCGGCGCTGGAAGCGCTGACCCTCCCGCTGCATAGACTCCGGGGACCCGAACACGCGCGCGGGTCCTGCGCCAAGGGCCGTGCGGGCGCACTTTTCGGAAACGCTGTTACCGAACCCCCACGCTTCTGCAACACTGATCTTCGGCCTACTGCTTGAGTCAACCCGTGGATATCGGAATCGTCGCCATCGGCCGTATGGGCTGGGTACACGCCACTCACTTGCTCGAACTCGAACGCGAGACCGCCGCGTGCCGACTCACCGGCGTCGTGGATGCCGACGCGGACAAGCTCGCGCGATTCGCCCAAGCCACCGGCTACCGCGGACCCACGTTCACCTCGCTCGACGCCTACCTCGCCGCCGGCGCAGCCCAATGCACGCTCGTCGCCGCGCCCACCGCCGATCATCGCGCCATCACCATGCAGCTTGTGGAGCATGACATCGCCAAAGATGTGATATTCGCGATGATATGAAATTGGTGCTCGACACCGATGTCATCGTCGCCGCACTTCGGAGCCCGTCGGGTGCGTCCGCCGCTCTGTTGCGACTGGTCGAGGAAGACCGGGTGACGTTGCTGCTCAGCGTCGCCTTAGCGTTGGAATACGACGCGATCTGTCAGCTCCCGGAGCACTGCATGGCAGCGGGAATCAGCCAAGGTGACGCCAGAATGTTTGTAACAACTCTGATCAGCATGGCCAAGCCAGTGGAGATTCACTTCCGCTGGCGGCCTCAGGTTCGAGATGCCATAGCGGTTGTTGGGCCGGCCCGCGATCAGCCTCGGGAAGCCAAATGGACATCCCACGATTCTATGGCGCAGCCGGGCCCGGAGCTTGCGTCGCGCCGTGAATGCGCCGAAGGCCGGTCGCTCGGTCTGGCTCAGCAGACATGCGCTACAGACACCGCCTGAGCCGCACCGCGAATCCCGATCAACGGACCGCGAAAAGCCTTCGCCCCTCCAGCGGGGCGGCCTCCACGATCCTGACAAGCCGCTCATCACGGATGGTAATAAGGTCGCGGAGGAAGAACCTACCCAACCTTCGAAAATTTATTTCTCCCATCCCCTCAACAACATCCCCAAATCGGGTTCGCAGATGCAGCACCCCCATCCCGGACACTGGAACCGAGGTATACCATGTCCAGGAAAAGACGCTTCTCGATCGCCAGAATGATCTCGGCCCGCGCGAACGGAGCCAAGTCCCCCGGACCCTCCACCGCACAAGCCAAGGCCGCCATCGCCTTCAACGCCATCAAACATGGCCTTACCGCCAAATCCATCCTCCTCCCCGGCGAAGACCCCGCCGCCCTCAAAGCCCTCGCGGACACCCTACTCGACGCCCACCGGCCCGCCACCGACGAAGAGTTCCTCATCTTCGAAGAACTCGTGGCGAATAAATGGAGAATTCGCCGCATGTGGGAATCCGAACAGTCCCTCGTCCGCGTCGAAATGCTTCGCCAAAAGCAAGCCGTCGAAGCCGAGTTCCAAGGTGCCGAGTCCGACGTCCTCTACGCCGTCGCCCTTCAGAAACTCACTGACGATTCGAAGGCCCTCGCTCACATCCATCGCCAGGAAGTCCGCTATACCCGCGCCGCCGACCGCGCCCTTGACCAGCTCCGCATTGCCCAAACTCTCCGCCGCGAACAAGAGCAACAACAAGGCGTTGTAGAAAAATATAACACCCCCGAAAATCCCGCACCGGCCGAACCAACCAACACCAACGAAAACAATAACTTGGAAACCGCAGACACAAAAATTCAAAACAACCCCAAGCCCTCCGAAAACTACCCGCCCCAGGGGGTAGCCACTGCACCCCTCGAACGCCGCCCAGACCAGCAATAAGCGAGGAAACCAATGCCATCCACACGAATCCACCATTCCCCGGACCTCACCCTCCGCCCTCGCGCCAACGAGGCGCCCGCCAAGGCCAAAACTGCGCCCGGTGAGCCGGACCCCATCCCCTACGACGTCTGGATGCAGTACCACGCCGTCATCGCCCAGGCGCTCATTCCCTACAAAGAACCACTTCAAAAAGTAACCCAGGCCGTCAACGAACTCGGAAATAGACTCGGAATTGTCATATGAATTGAACCACGGAACCCACGGAACCGAACAATGGTTGATGGAGGTCGAATGGATGACGGATGGCGCTGAATATAACTCGCCTGCGGGCGCATGACCACGGGCTGCTGGAAGCTTCCTTCCCGGTATCAACTGCGCCCACGCGGCCATTGCACGGCTCTTTCGTCAAATGCTCCTAAATAGGTATAATTTGCGCAAGGGAGAGAAAATGCGAGGTCAACACTTAGCGTTCGCTGTGGCGGCGGGGTTAGTCACGGGCGGCGGCGCTTACGCAGAAGAGCAGTGGATCCGCGTAACCAGCCCCCACTTTGAACTCTATACACCCGCCGGGGATCGCGCTGCGCGAGCCGCCGTGCAACACTTTGAGCAGGTGCGCGGGTTCTTCGTCAATACGATTGGAGTCCAGCCGGCGGAAACCAAACGGGTCCGGATTGTCGGCTTTAAAAGTGAGAAGGAATTTCGGCGCTTCGATACTTATCAGTGGGCAGCGGCGTTCTATCAGCCGGGCGTGGATCGGGACTACATCGTGATGAAGAGCCTTGGCGATTCGCTATATTCGGTGGCCATTCACGAATATGTCCACTTGCTGGTGAGGCGCGGCGGGATGAAGCTTCCCGTATGGCTGAACGAAGGTATCGCGGAATTTTATTCGACCCTCAAACCGGTCGGCGGCAAGATCCGCGTCGGAGAGTTCGAAGCCGCACGATACCAGGTGCTGATGCGGAACAAATGGCTGACGCTGGAGGATCTCACCGGGGCCGGGCGCGAGTCCGCCTATCGCGACGAAAAGAACCGCGTGAGCATCTTCTACGCGCAGAGTTGGGCGCTGGCGCATATGGTCCTCATGGAGGATGATTTCCGGCCGAAGTCGGCACAGTTCATACAGGCGGTCCAAACGATGCCGGCGGCGGAGGCGTTCGAGAAGCTGTACGGCAAGACGCTGGCTGCCGTGGACAGAGATCTCCAGGGATACATGCGCGGCGTCAGTTACCCCGTGAAGTATGTGGATGGAAAGCTGGAGAAACTTGCTGAGTCTCCGGAGATAACGCCGATCACCGCCGGCGAAGCCAATCTCGTGCAGGCGCGTGTACTTAGCAACTCGGGCAAATACGAGGAAGCGCTCCAACTGCTGGAACCGATTGCAAGCGGGGGATCCCCGCTTCCCGAAGCCCATGAGGTGCTCGGCTACATCCATCTGTACTCCAACCGGGATGAGAAGGCGATGGAGCAATTTGGCAAGGCGGTGGCGGCGGGTTCGGATACACCGCGGCTCTATCGCGATTACGCCAACCTGTTGATCCGATCGAGGCGCTACAGGGATGCGGTGACGGCTCTGCGCAAGAACCTGGAGTTGGAGCCGGGTGACGTGGACACGCGGATGGCGCTGGGCTCGGTTCTGTTGAGCGAAAAGCGCTATGGCGAGGCGTTGAGCGAACTCTCGGGGGCAAAGAAAGTTACACCGGAAAAGGCTTCGCAGTTGTACCGTATGCTGGCTTATTCTTATCTTGGTTTGAAAGCGCAGAAGGAGGCTCGGTCAAGCGCGGAGATGTCGCAGAAGTACGCCAAAAACGACGGCGACCGCGCCGAAGCG
>JBGSME010000420.1:0-12731 GCA_041740335.1 Bryobacteraceae bacterium
GACGAAGCCAGGTGTGAGCCAGAACGCCGCGAACAGGTAGGCCAGCAGACCCGCATATACGATGCGCCGGCCGAGAAAACCTGTCCACGGGCCCGCCCCCAAGCCAGCGATCAGCAGCATCACGCAGCAAAGCCCCAGCGCCAAACCGGATACCCAGTTGGTAAGAGGCACAACGGCGAGTACGGCCGCCGCAATCAGGATGTCGCGAAAACGCCGGCCAACCGCGGCACGCCAACATGCCAACAGAGCCAGCGGCAGCAAAAACAGACCCACGTTGTGCGGTCCCTCGGCGTACTTTACCAGCGCTTGCAGGCGCAGCGGCAAAGCCGTCAAGCCGCGATCATCGTCGACGATCCCGTAGAGGAGATAGGAAACCGAAAAAAACGAGTAGCTGATAGCGGCTGCAAACGCCCATTTTCGGCTGCGGGTAAAAAACAGCACAAACAAGAAGAAGCTAACCGGGCCGAGCAGCGCCGCCGTCGCCACCACCATCCGGTAGACATGGACGTGCTCGAACATCGGCAGCAACTTCATAGTCAGCGCCGCCGTATAGGGCACAACCGGCAGATACCACATATGAGCCGGCAGGCCTTCGTACTGCAAAGGATTCCACCCGAACGGGTTTGGGTTATACCGAAAGAAACGGGCCATTGACGCATAGCCGTCTTCAATCGATTCGCGGTAGACCCCCTCCCCGGGCAGGTAAAGATACAAATTGAAGGCAAGATTGGCCGCGAACAGCAGACAGGCAAGCAGGATCGTTCGTTGGCGAGAGGACAGTTCGGTCACCTCGGTTGACGCCGCCGGCGGATCAGCACCACGGCGGACACGGCGAGCGATAGCAGCGTAACCATCCAGCCGATGCGGTTCTCGAGCGGCATGGTGAAACGCAGCGCGATCTCATGATCGCCAGGTCCGGGATCGAGCAGCAGGAATCCCACCGGATCGGCTGACACCGGAATTTCACGGCCGGAGGCGGCGGATGCTTTCCAATATGCATCGTAAGTTTCCTGAATCAGAAGCTTCTCTTTGGGCTCGAGATGAGCCGACACGGCCATGCCATCGGGACCCTCCCGGCGCCAGGTTGCCGGGCGGGGAGAACGCGCTTCCACCAGGTCAGCATACGGGTAAATCATTTCCGCGTCGTCGGCGTCACGCGGCGCGCGGAGATCGGAAATCCCGGCCTCAACGACGCGCGCAAGGCCCGGATAGCGCCGCGGCACTTTGTAAATGACGTTGCCCTCTTTGTCGTCGTGTACCGCTTCCAGCACGCCTTCGAACTTCTTGGGAGAAGACCAGTCGTGGTACACCTCTTGAGAAGACGCATCATGCACGATGGCCGCACCCACGCCCATGGCCTGAAGCCAGGCAATGCCGAGCCGGGCATCGCCGCCATATAAAATCTGGTTGTGGGCGAAGTTAGTAACCAGATTTTGCATGCCCTGTTCGGAGACGCCGCCGAGTTGGGGAAGGTCGAACCAAGTGTCGTACCAGAAGCGCACCGAGCCGGTGGCGATCGCTCGTTCGGCCGGCATATTTTCGTGCATCCACTTGGTGACTTTGTACTCCACTCGCTGCTTGAAGTCGGGTTCTTTTACGGGATATCGCCGGGAGTGCCAGACCCAGCCGAGCGAAGGCGCGACCGACGCGGCGATGACCACGGCGGCGAGTATAGGGCCCCAGCGCCTACTGCGGGAGGCCCAGGCGAGCAGCAGGATGCCGGAGAAAAGAAACAACATGTCGAACTCGGGCACCAGACGCCCCGGTTCGCCGAGCACGCGAAAATTGTAGTGATGATTACCAAGGACGTGCAGCGCCATCCGAAGGAAGGCTCCGGCCACAAACAGGGGCCATGCCAGATCCGGCCGGCCACGGCCCAAGCGAAACGCCGCGGCAGCGAAGACAACGAGGAACGCCAGGTCCACCCACAGTGACCATGCCGTGCCGCGTTCGGATACCAGCGGCATGTTACGAAGCGTGATGGCGAAGTAAGAAGGAGTAAGCCAGAACGCAGTTAGGCCCAAGGCCAGCGCGGCGAGCGCGGCGGCGCGCACCGGCACGATCCAATCGTTCCCGGTGACGCACAATACCCAGACCATCATCGGAAACATCATCGCGAGCGCAGTGGCTCCATAGAAGTTATTGAGAACCGACATGGCGCAAAGCAACGCCGAGATCACCAGCATTGCCGGACGCCCGCGCCGCAATCCGAACCAAGCGGCCGCGAGCATGAATCCAAGAATTGCCAGCGCCGACATGTGCGGCCCTTCGCCGTATCGCACCAGCACACCGTAGCGCACTGGCATGTACTCCACTTCGCGATAACCTTCGCGGAAGTAATCGAGAAAAAGAAAACTGGGAGAAACGATCGCGGAAAGCAGCGCGGCCGCCCACGCCCACCACCGAGATCCGGACCCGGCGCGAAACAAGATGTAGATGCCCACGATCCCCAGGCAGTAGAGCAGCGCTATATAGACGTGGTAGCTGCGCGCCGTTGAGAAGCCAAGAACAAGGCTAATCAGGGCCGTACCGTAGCGTAGCGCGGGAGGATAGATGTAATCGAATCGATTACCGCAATACCAGTTGGGCTGCCACGCGGGATGCGGAAGATTGTCGCGGAGAAAACGGCCGTCGGAGACGAATGTGCCCTCAATGATGCCCCAGTCGGCAACGTACTCGGTTTTGAACAGCGGAAGAATCAGGATCGCGACGAGCGCAAAAATCAGGACCGCGTCGAATACCCAGGAACGGCGGCCGTCAGGCATGCTGGACGTTGGTATAGCGGCGGCGGAGGCTCTGAAACTGGCGGGAGCGCATCACGCCCGCGCGATGCAGCAGCAGGCGAAAAAGGAGCCATAGGATCGACAACCCGTAAATGGAACTATCGATGAACGACGCCGAAGACGCAGCCGGAAAGTAACGGGTCGGCACCGGAACCTCGGCGACGCGCGCACCCACTTCCACGAACTGCGCCATGATCTCCTGGTCAAAGATAAACTTGTCGGAATTCATTTCGACATTTACGGCCTCGAGAATTTCGCGCGTGTAGGCGCGATAACCGGTATGATATTCGGCGAGGCTGTGGCCGAAGACGCTGTTTTCGCACCAAGTAAGAAAGCGGTTAGAGACATACTTCCACCACGGCATGCCGCCCTTCATCGGGTCGCCGCCAAGCAAACGGGAACCAAGAACCACATCCGCCGCGCCGCGCCGTATCGGATCGATGATTTGGGGCAACAGCGTAGGATCGTACTGGTAGTCGGGATGTACCATCACGATTACGTCGGCGCCAGCCTTGAGCGCCTCCCGGTAACATGTCTTCTGATTGGCCCCGTAACCGTAGTTACGATTGTGGACGAAAAGTTCGAGTTTGAGATCGCGCGCAACCTGGAGGGTTTTATCGGAACTACCGTCGTCGACGACGATGACGAGATCCACGACCTCATGCGGCAATTCCGCGTAAGTCATGCGGAGGGTCTTCTCGGCGTTGAAGGCCGGCATCACGACTACGATTTTCGGCTTGAGGCTCATATCGGGCGAATTCGGGCGACGAACTGATAGGCGAACATCCGCATCCACGCCCGAGCGAGCCAGTACGAGAAGGTTTCCGCCATCGTTACCGGCGTCGAACCGGCGCGTGAAGCGAAACGCAACCCCACTGGAATGCCCGTCGGGCAGACCTCTACCATACCAAAACCAGCGGAGGCGAACAGGTCCCGCCAGCCGTCGAGTGTATAGAAATGGAGGTGAGTGCGATCGAAGAGCCCCTTGTCGTCCTGAGGAAAGCGGCCCGAAAGGATCACGAGGCGGAAGTAGAAGTTACCGCTATTGGGAAGCGAAGCGATCAGTTCTCCGCCGGTCGCAAGAGCGGAGTGAAGTTGACGCAGCATCGCCGATGGATCGCGCAAATGCTCGAGGATGTCGGCACAGAGAATGTGATCGAACGGTGCGGCGAGCGCCGGCAGGCCAGCTTCGAGATCCTGCTCGATGAGGGCAACCGAATCCGGCAATTGGCCGGTTGCGCCTCCGGGGCGTTCGATGGCGGTGACGGAATACCCGCGATCGGCAAGGATGCGTGACAGATCGCCATTCCCGCAGCCGACGTCGAGTACGCGACGCCCCGCTCCCGGGGCGGGAAGCATCGCAAGGAGCCGGGAATGGCTGCTGTAGGGGCTTTCCTTGAAACTATAGGTAACCAAGGGAAAGGCGCGAACCCTAGCGGCGCAAGCCTTCGGTGAGTTCGATGGTGGCGCCCCACGGATCGGTGAGGAATGCGATGCTCAGGCCGATCGACGGAACCTTAGTAAAAGGCCGGTCAAACTTGATACCGTCGGCTTCGAGCTTCTTGCAGAAAGCCTCGAGATTCACGACCTCAAAGCCAATGTGATCCACGGATCGTCCCTTGGTGGGCGCTTGCATCGAATCGGTGGGATTCCAACTCAGGTTGACGCCGGGAAGGTCGGCGGCCTTGAAGCGTCCGCGCATACCGGGAACAGCGCCGAACATCTTGGCGTACCATGCGCGCATCTCGTCCTGCTGGTGCGATGCGAAGTGGATGTGATGATGCACGATCGGATGAGCGATCGTCTTGTCTTCGGTGAATTCCACCTTTACGGCATCGGGGAACATGGCGAAGAATTGTCGCGTGTCGGGCATCTCTTTCGCGATCTTACATCCCGCGGCGACCAGCGCGGCTTTGGTGCGATCGAGGTCGCGTGTTTTGAAACCGAGGTGATTCACCGCGGAATCGTCGGTGCCGCCGGTGGGCGTGCCTTTGCGAAAGCCGAGAACAACGTCGGGCAATTCATAGAGAGTCAGCGATCCGTACTGCACGGGTTTGGCGCCGAGCACTTCGGTCCAGATGCGCGCGTGCGCCTCCGGATCGGGCACCAGCAAATGGAGGTGGCCCATCGATATTCCTTGCGCGTTGGGGGGCGGCAACTGCGCGGGAAGCAGCCCGCAAGCGACGGTGACGAACAGGATGGCGCGAAACATTGTCCTTAAGCTTAACTCACTCGTAGCCACCGTGCGCGGGCGGAATTCGCCACGGGTTCGCGGCATGAAAGTGGTCGATTCGTGGGAATGCAGCCGAGTCGAGGAGACGGTCCGCTAGCTCGGTGACACTGAAGGCGCCAACCGATCGCTTACGCTCGGGCCGAGCTCGCGTGAGTTCCACTTTGTGCCGCGTTCTATTGGCCGCCGATCCACCGCAACGCTTCCCGGACCGCCTGGAAGAGCTCGTCCTGATGAGCGTCGAAGTGGTGATTGGCTCCCGGGATCTCGCGTAGCCGCTTCGGCTCGACTGCGCCTTGAAATAGTTCACGCGCGGTGGCGGGCGTTGTGTATTCGTCTTCCGATCCGTAAACCATCCATAGCGGCAGGGGAGCCGTCATGCTGAGCAGTGGCTTCACTCGAAAGGTGGGCTGGTCCGGTAGCCGCCGCGAGAGGATGGCTAGGGTAGCCTTCCAATCCCAGCCGAGCACTGCGGAATCGGGTAGTCCTAAGGTGACAACACCACGGATCGGGCCTCCACCTCCGGCGCCGGAAGCAGCCGCCACCGCCATCGCCGCACCTTGTGACCAACCCACCAGAATCACAGGCTTGGTCGAAACATCGCGGACACCGCCCGCCAATTGCCGCATGTCGAGCGCCAGTTGGCGTTGCGACAGTTTTGCCCCATTTCTCGAAAACATCTCCAGATATGCCTTGGTGTCAAAGCCGAACACCTCGTATCCCCACGCCGCCATCGAGCGGCTGATGGTGATCGCGGCGCCGCGCCATCCGCCATCGCCAGGCAGAAAAATCACCACCGCGGGCTCGAGCCTCCCTACGGGCGGCATCCTGGCGAGTAACTGCGGCATGCCGCGCACGGGAACGGAAGTGAAGCCCCCAGCGCCGGCCAACAACAACGACGCCGAAGCGAGTGCAACAGCGGCGCGCATCATGCGGCATCCCGCAATCCCGGCGCCATCTCACTCACTCGCTGCAGCGCCAACCCGAAGCGCGCAAGATCGAGAGGTGTACGATAGACCGCATACCGCGGGACCCATTGCGCGGCGTATTTCGACTTGAACCGCCGCAGGCTGTCGGCCCGGAATAGAAATGGCATTCGCCGGATCACCCAGTGAACCACACGCTCATCGGCGTTGATCGGGGTGGCCGTGCCGCTATCGAGCGGCGCCATTCCCAGGCTGAATCGTTCAATTCCATGTTCCTTGAGATCGAGAAACATCTTTGCGAACAAGTAGTCCATCAGGCCGTTCACGCCGTCGCGCCTGCGCATGAGGTCCACCGTGGCGAGCCCGGGTTCATACGAGGGCACGAGGTTCACGAACGCCACCGCCAGTCCGCTGCTATCGAAGACGATGTAGACGGGCGTGGACTGCACGTAGGCTCGTTCGAAGTGACCGAGCGTGAACTGCCGCTCGCGATGACCGGGAATCTCTAGCCAGGAGTCGGATATGCTGCTTAGCTCAGCCAGTACCGATTCCGCCAGCGGCGGGTCAATACGCTGGACACGGTAACCCAGGCGATCCAGCCTGCTGACGGTGTTGCGGAATTCCTTCATAGCGCTCCCGGCGAGAGAGAACGTGGAAAGGTCGACGATTGCGTCGTCGCCCACCTTCAACTTTCGGAAACCCAGACCTTCGTATACATGCATGAACTCGTCGCCCACCTGATGGAAACCGACGCGCCAGCCGCGCTTCTGGCAGTGGGCAACGAACTCTCCGATTGTGGCTCCCCTATCCTCGGCCGGGCCCACCGGGTCACCGAACACGATCGCGTAACTTCTGGAGACACGGTAACCCAGAAAGGACCGCTTGCTGGAGGAGAAGAAATAGCTTTTGTCCGGCCGGTGTTTGAAGTAGTCCTGCCCGGATCGGCCATGTTGCTCGGCGATACGTTCCGCCAGCGACGAGGCGGACCGGTCGATCTTGAACCGGTAAGCTACAGGGCGGAATAACACCATGCCGCTGTAGAAGAACGCTGCCGCGGCCAACCAGAACAGTGAATCCAAAAACCAGGTCGCGTAGGAGGTATGCGGGACCAGTCGCGGATCGCCGAGGAAGAGCATCAAGCGGAGCGTTTGCGTAGTCGCGTCCCACCACGTGAAGTTACGATGGAACTCAATGGACTCAAGAAGCCAGAATCCGGTGGATCCATAAGCGCCGGCGATGAAGAACGCCACGGCGGCCCGGATGCCGGCCGTGCCGATCCGGAGCCGTTCCGAGCCCATCGAAAAGTGCCGGCGGGTGAACCACAGCAGCGCGGCGATTCCCGCGGAGCAAAGCGCTTCCTCGACATCCCAACGCTTGGAAAGGTGGAAAATTACGGATAACGCGGCGAGAAGGAGCGACGTTCGCCAAGCCCGGCGGTTTCCCGCCCAAAGGTGCAGTGCGGCAAGAACCAGGGCGAAGCCAGAGAGCAGCGTCAGTGTACGGGAGATCCCCGCGAAATCCAGAGGAAACAATCCCCGCCACAATACCGGCGGACCGTATGGCATCGGGCCGCCGATTGACGATACAACATTCAGGATGCCGCTTCCGGCCACCAGTGCGGCAACGGTCCTGGCGACCGGAGCGCGCCAACGGCTCCGGCGCGAGGCCGAAGTCCAGCCGATGGGTGTCTCGGCTCTTGGTGGTTGGAACTCGTAGCGGCGCATTTTCAAACTCGTTGCCCAGGAACCCGCAGTTCCAGGATGAGGCAATCGAGCGTTCGAGCCCATCACCTCACAAGGGGAGAAAACTCCATCGGGAGTAGTGAGTGAAAGCCGCGCCTCCTGTGCTTCGGGCTGATCCCCCCTCTGTACGGGATGCCGCCCATCGTCTATAGACGGGCTGTCACAATCGAACAGCACCTGCGATGCTGGAGTCAAGGAAGGAGCGTGCCGATGACCGATGCCGCATCCAAGGCCCCGCTCGAACTGGTTGTCGATCCGCCGATGTCGCGCGACCGGGTGCTGTGGGTTGCCTTCGCCGGGTTTGGCCTTGTTGTAGGGCTGGTGCTGCTCGCCGCATGGCTCGGCTATCGCGGTACGGACCGCATTCAGAACACCGCGCACACGCTGATTCGGGAGCACCTGATTCAGACAGAGCGCGGCGCGCAGGTAGAGGCGCAGATCGTGGGGCAGACGGAGGAGATGATCGAAGATCTGACGTCGGTGCTGGCGCTTTGCTTTCTGCTCGCCGCCGGGACCGCTGGGCTCACGTTATGGGTCATGCGGCGTGCGTTCGCCAAGCTCGAATGGCAGGCTGCCGAACTGGCTCACGTTTCCTGGCACATGATCGACGGGCATGAGAAGATGGCGCGGCGGTTCTCTCACGAGATGCATGATGAACTCGGCCAGTCGCTGAGCGGGCTTCGCCGTATGTTGAGCGGCATTCCGGCAAACGATTTTGACTCGATCCGGCCGGAATGCATTGGCGTGGTCGACGAAGTGCTTCAGAATGTGCGCAAGCTCTCCCAGGCGCTTCGACCGGTGATTCTCGACGACTTCGGGCTCGACTCCGCCCTACGCTGGCTGTGCGAACGCTTCACGCGGCGCACCGGCGTGCCGGTGGAATACAAATCGAACTTCAACCAGCGGCTCGCGGAAACCGAGGAGACCCATCTGTTTCGCATCGCCCAGGAAGCGCTCACCAACATCGCCCGGCACGCCGACGCGGCGCACGCCACCGTGTCGCTCGACGTCAATAGCAAGACGGTTCGGCTTGACATCGCCGACGACGGCAAGGGGTTGGGCGTATCGCCTGGCGAGAGGAGCCCGAGCCTTGGAATGGTGGGAATGCGCGCGCGAGCTCGCCAGCTCGACGGCGAACTCGTGGTACAGAATCGGAGCGAGGGCGGGCTGCAAATACGAGTAGAGGTGCCGCTCCACAAGGTAGAACCAAATGCAGATCAAGAAAATCCGGGTATTGTTGGCTGACGATCATACGATCGTGCGGAAGGGTGTGCGAATGCTGATTGAGGCTCAATCGGACATGGAAGTGATTGGCGAAGCCAAAACCGGCCGTGAGGCGATCGACGAGGCCCGCAAGTGGAAGCCGGACGTGGTGATCATGGACGTCTCCATGCCGGATCTCAATGGCATCGAAGGTACTCGCCAGATCTGCGACGAGTTGCCGCACACGCGAGTGCTTGCCCTCAGCATGCACAAGGATTCGGTGTACGTACGAGAGATCCTTCGCGCCGGCGCGCGCGGCTACCTCTTGAAGGATTCCGACGATGAGGACCTCCTAAAGGCGATCCGCTGCGTCTCCCGCGGCGAGGCGTTCCTTAGCCCGGCTGTTTCCGATGCCGTGCTGGTTGACTACCGGAAGCATGTTTCAAACCCGGTGGATCTGTTGACGAGCCGTGAGCGGGAGATCATGACGCTGATTGCGGAGGGCAAAGCGAACAAGGAAATCGCCCATGTACTGAGCCTGAGCGTATACACGGTGGAATCCCACCGCGGCAGTGTGATGGAGAAGTTGAACCTGCACAACACCGGCGATATCGTGCGCTTCGCGATTAGGAACGGACTGATTAGTTGAGGCGGCGGCATTCTACAAAGGAGAGAGGCTCGAAATGCCCCGTCCGTGGGGTTATTTCGAGCCTCAAAGAGTTTCCGGCCGTCAGAGTTATTTCTGGGCGTCTTCAGCCTTCGCCTCGGTTTGGTCCGGTTTGTGCTTCTTGTTGCGCTTGTGCTTGGCAGCGGTTTTGGCTTCTTTGGCGGCATCCGCGGTTTTCGGGGCCTTGGGTGCGGCGGACAGAAGCGATCCGAGGGCCAGCACGAGGGTTCCAACCAGTAATCTATTCACTTCGATCTCTCCATGTTCTGCTGAGGTACGCTTTCGTCGGCTCGTCCTCGCACTTACAGAATCCTACATGTCCAACCAGGAACCTATCGCCTCGCGAGGGGGTAAGAATGGTGCTGGGGGCTTGAGATCGCGGGCGAATTCAGCTGCGGCGAATCCCGCGGCGCAACACCCAGATGTCGGCGAGATCGCGGCCGTGGGTTTTCCAGAGAATCGCGGCGGCCACGCCTCCCGCCAACACCGCCGCAACGGTCCACTCATGGTGGCGGATGTCGTCAACCATGAGTGTCAGCAGATGGCCACCGGCGTAGCCTGCGAATCCGAACGCCAACGCCCAGAGCACGGCGCCCGCCAGATTCCAGGCGAAGAAGCGAACCGGTGACATGCGGGTGGCGCCGCAAACGGCAGGGATGAGGGTTCGAAAGCCGACCATGAAGCGGGAGGCCAACAACAACCAGCCGCCATGGTCGCGTGACCATGTGAGGATCTTCTGCATCTTCGGGCCGCCGGAAGCCGGCGAGGCGAGCCAGCGACCACCGGCGCGCCGGGCAAGGAGGTAGTAAATCTGGTTCGCCGCGAGCGTCGATAGTCCGGCAATGCTCATCACCCAGGAAAGGCGCAGATAGCCGCGATGGGCGAGGAACGCCGCGGTCAACAGCGTCGCGTCACCCTCAAAGACGGTGCCGAGCGCAACGAACAGATAGCCGTAATGCAACAGTTCGGATTCGATCAAGGCTTGCGGTCCGGTGGATGGTTTCGAAGAATCTCCACAACGTCCTCGATCTTATCGTGCAGTTCGTTGACTTTCTGGCTGAGCCCGCGGATCTCGAGTTCGGCGCGGCGGTTCACTTCGAAATCCAGTTCGCCGCGAAGCCGGTCTTTGGTGTCCTGCCGGTTCTGGCTCATCATGATCACCGGCGCCTGAATAGCGGCAAGCATCGATAGGAACAGATTCAGCAGGATGAACGGATACGGATCCCAGGCACGCCCGCCGAGAAGAACGTTCCATGCAGTGTAGATTACCAATACCGCGCCGAACAAGATGATGAAGCGCCAGGATCCTCCGAACCGCGCTACGCCATCGGCTACGCGGTCACCGAACGTGGCTTCCGATTCGATCACTTCATTCGCGTTTCGCAGCGAACGCGTCTGCACCAGCCGTTGCGCCGCGTGTAGCCGGTTGCCGAGCACCGCGAGCATATCCATGCCCGCGTCCGGCTTCTTGCGCAGGAGGTTGCGCAGGTCGTCGCGATCGACCTCGAGGCAGGACGCCTTTTCGAGGGCCACGGCGCTGGTCTGGTGGGGCGTGCCTTCAAGTAGCGACGCCAGTCCAAAGAAGGCGCCGGGCCCAGGTTCCTCGACGGTCACTTCCTGCTGATCGTCGTCGATGAGCGTCACTCGCACCCGGCCATCTACCAACACGTAGCCGCGGCCTCCTCCGTCGCCGTGGCGGTAGATTCTCTGGTGGGCGTCGAATTGTCGAAGCTGGACGTGAGCCGCGAGCACCGCTCGCTCTTCATCGTCAAGCAGGGAAAACAAGGGAACGCGCTTCAGGAACTCGGGATCGCAACTCATGGACAGCAACCTCACCTCTATTCTTGCAGTGAAGCATCGTGCCGGCGCGCTGGCCGGCGCATACCCGATCCGAGTACAGCGACACCACCGATGATAATATCGATTTGACCGGCTTTCCGATGCGTCTAGTGCCAACTTACATCCGTCTCACCGTGCTTCCATGGCTGTTCCTCCTTCCATGGGCGAACGCCTTCGCCGCCGTCCCCTTGAAACTCATCGAAGAGGCTTGTGGCGGCTGCCACAACGAGAAGACGGCTGCCGGAGGCCTGGATCTGAAGACGCTGCCAGCCACCCTCGACCAAGATTCCACACGCGAAAAGTGGATCCTTATTCACGACCGCATCGAGAAGCGGGAAATGCCGCCGAAAGGCTTGGCCTTGCCGCCGGCGAAGCGCGAAGCGATCCTGCATCCGCTCGCTGAGGCGCTTCGCCACGCGGACCGCGCCGACATCGCCGCGCATGGCCGGGGCCCCATGCGCCGGTTGAATCGCGATGAGTATGAGCAGAATCTACGTGACCTGCTGCATTTGCCGCAACTGGACATTCGCGACATGCTACCCGAAGACCGGGAGGCGTATCACTTCAACAAGGTCTCAGAAACTCTCGACATGTCGCGCGTTCAACTTACGGCTTACCTCGACGCCACCGAAGCGGCGCTGCGGCAAGCGATGGTTGATTCCAGTGAACCGCCCGCGGTGACGAAGTTCCGCACTGCGGGATTCAGGCTCTTCCCGGGTCTTCGCAGCACGGGCGGACGCGAGTCCATGTTCTTCCTGAAAGACGGCAAAGGCATCAATGTCGAAAGCGAACGGGCCAAGCCGCTAAGCCCGGAAATGGAGCAGGATCCGAACGTGGAGATGGGGTTGTTTCGCTCGCCCGGCTGGCCCTATGGAGCGTTCCCGAGAGGTTTCGCCGCGAAGCATTCCGGCGAGTATCGCGTCAGGATCCGCGCGCGTGCCGTGCTGCAGCATCCCGGTTTCGCCGTTACTCCCGCACGGCAATTCGTACCCATGACGCTTCGGTCGCGCCGGCCCACCAACCACGACATCGCCGAGGATGTGAAGTCAACCGGGGGGATCCTCGAGATTCAGCCGGAGCCCCGCGTCTACGAAACCACCGTTCTGCTCCATGAGGGGCAGACGGTCGAATATGGACTGCTCGGCCTGCCGGTGCCGCAAGTGGATGCCATCCCCAGCAAGCCGGGCAGCTATCGCTATCCGCCGTTTCCGCCGGACGGACAGCCCGGCGTCGCTTTCCAGTGGATCGAAATCGAAGGGCCGATTCCTCCGGCCGCATGGCCTCCGGCAAGCCATCGCGTGCTCTTCGATGACCTCGGGCCAGCGCCTGTCGCGTCGCAGC
>JBGSME010000421.1:0-2209 GCA_041740335.1 Bryobacteraceae bacterium
AGGGCCAGCAGCGCTTCCATTCGCAGCGCTCCGTTCCGCGCGCCGATCGCGGCCACGCGCAGTACCGGCCAGGCGGAATAAAAGACGGCCGGGGCGGTGAGCGCCATCAGCACGAAGGGCAGATAGCTCCGCATGCTTTGCGCCACCGGCTCGAGATAGCCGACGTAGAAGATGCCGCTGAGCGTCATCACGTTGATCCACAGGAAAGCGGCAATGCCGGTGCGGAGAAGCAGGTCTCGCCGGGCTTGGTCCCGCATATCGGAATCGGCGCCCCGATACTCCTTCGCCGTATAACCGAGCTGCTCGATCCGTTCCCGGATGCGCGAAGGCGGCAGATACTGGGGCGCGTAACGGACCTTCACCAGATCCGACGTGAAGAGCACCTCCGCCGATACCACGCCGCGTTCCTTGCTGAGGCCGTGTTCGATCAGCCAGCCGCAAGCCGGGCACCAGAGCCCGCCCAGTTGGAATGCAGCCTCTTCGGTGACGGTGCTCTCGGGCAGCGTCCTCGGCTTCGGGTCGCCGGACGGCCGCGAAACGAGCCCGAGTTCCAGGCTGCGGCGAAACAAATCCGTATCGCGCGGGTCCGCGCCATCGGCCAGCGCGCCGCTTTCGCGGAGGATCGCGTACACGTTCCTGCAGCCGTGACAGCAGAAGTCGGCTTCCGACTCGTGGCCGCAGAGCCGGCACAGAACGCCGACGGGCGTCACTACCGGTATTCCTGCCGCGGATTGCCGTGCTCGTCGAGGATCACGGGATTGGCCTGCTTGGCTCCGAGATACACAAACACGAGAATGGCGTTGAACAGGAGAAACACCAAGCCCAGAAAAACGGGTAGAAATACAATACGGGGTCGTCTCATCGTGTAGAGTCCTTACCTGGCGTGAGGAATGTGAGGTCGAATCGATCCTCGCTTTTCTCGGGTAGCGATGTGGATACGATCGAGAATTTATGAACGAGTTCAGGCACCGCGGCGCGATCGGCGATGACTTCGAATTCCGTTTCGACGGCCTTTCCGGCATCGACATGCACCGGCTCGGCAGGCGATAGCCGGGCGTTTTGCAGCCCGCTCAGGTGCAGCGTCACGTCCGCGGCTGCTTTGCCGCGGTTGGCCAACTTCAGTTTGAAGCGGTTGGCGATCTGCCCGGTTTCGGTCACCCGGTACAGTTTCTCCCCGCGCTCGGCGCGCATTTGCACGAGCACGTTGTGGCGCATTGAGAGCGCGGTGGCGAGGCCGGCGAGATAGAAGGTGAGCACCAGAATCACGCCCACGCGCTTGGGGTCCCGGAGGCCGATGCGCTTGTGCCAGGGTTCGCTCTTGTCTCCCCAGGTGACGCCTTGTTCACCCCAGGCGTAGTGGATGAGCCCCGGTTTTCCGATGCGATGCAGCACGTCGACGCAAGCATCGATGCATTCGCCGCAATGGACGCACTCGAGCTGATGCGGCGAGTCCCGAATGTCGATGCCCATTCCGCAGACACGAACACACTTCTTGCACTCGATGCAATTGTGGTCCTGATCCCGGTAGTGGACCACGAGCGAGTTCTTGTCGACGAGCATGCCTTGCAGGTAGCCGTAGGGGCAAACGGTGGTGCAGAACGTTTGGCGAACGAGGGCGAAGTCAAGGAATGTGATCAGTGTGACGGCGGCGCCGGTGATGCCGCCGGCGGTGCGAACGTCCAGCGAGGCGAGGCGCCGCAAGAGGTCCCGCGGTTCCACGAAATAGGAAGTGAAGACGAAGGCTAGGAAGATGCTGGCCAAGCCGACGACACCGAAGAAGAGAACGCGGCGCAGCAGTTTCCGGCGAGCGGCCGGCCACGAGATCCACTTCTTGTTCACCCAGCGCTCGAGCTTGTGTTCGAAATCCCATGACGCTTCGCTGAAGATCATCTGCGGGCAGAGATAGCCACAATAGACGCGGCCGTAGAGGATCGCCATGGCCACCACTACGAACATGAGGAACATCAGGGAGAAGAAGATGATCGCGAACTCGTTGATCCAGATTTCCTGGCCGGCGAAGTAGAAGCGTTGACGCGGAATATCGAAGCGCATCACGTCAAGAAACGGCAGTGAGACGAAGACGAGGAAGCACAGCAGATGGATCGATTTCCGGGTTTGGCGCCAACTCCGCTTGGGCGGCGGAAGGGGCACCGGCTTTCCCTTGGGCGTTCGCGGGGAGGGCTGGTTAGGCGCCGTGGCCATGGCACGC
>JBGSME010000422.1:0-5755 GCA_041740335.1 Bryobacteraceae bacterium
CCGGCGGGCGGCGCGGCCCTCCTGATACGCGCGCCATTCCGATTCCGAGAGCTGGAACCGCATCAGCACCCCGGCCTTTCTTGCCGCCGCCGCCCAACCTCGATCAATGAAATCGCCCACCCGGTAAAAATCCGTCGACGTCAAGCCATCCAGATCCGGCACCAGGACAACGTCGGCTTCCGCCATCGCCCGCAGTTCAATCGCCTGCACAAGAATATCGAGCGAACGCCCGGCGACGCTCAGTAAATTGTAGCCGTCCGCTTTCCGGGGCAGATTCGCGTGCAATGCCACCGCGATCACCACTTCGCCCCCCATCGATCGCGCTACATCCACCGGTAGGTTTTCGACTACGCCGCCGTCCACGAGCACCTTGCCGTCCTGCTCCACCGGGGCGAACAGCGCCGGCAGCGACATCGTGGCGCGAAGAGCGTCATAAAGATCCCCGCCCTCGAACACTACCCGCTTAGACTCCACCAGATCGGTAGCGATACACCGGAACGGCGTCGGCAAATCGTCAAATGACTCCAGGTCCGGATAGTGCGCCGCCATCCGGCTCAACACCAGCCCCACCGAGTGGCCGGCGCTCAATGCCGAAGGAAGCTGGATCCCGTTCTTCAGCCCGAACTCCAGCCGGTTCGGAAATGCGCGCCGGTCTTCCTTCCGGCGAAACGCCAGTTGGCGGAACGGCGGCCCCGATTCCAGCGCTTCGGCCCAATCCACCGATTCGAGAAATTCGCGCATCTCCGCCGCGTCCGCGCCCGTCGCGTAAAGCCCGCCTACCAAGCCTCCCATGCTCGTCCCGGCCACACCGTCGATCGGGATCCGATGTTCTTCCAGCCACTGGATCACGCCAACATGGGCCATCCCAAGCGCCGATCCGCCCGCCAGCGCTAGCGCGATTCGGGGCCGCTCCGGCGGCGAGGATTTGTCCTGCCCGGCCAGGGTCGCGCAGCACGCAAGCGCCGCGAACCGGGCAACTTGCCCGATCAGCTCTCAACCTCGGGACTGATGGGGTGTCCGGCGTACGACCCGAGGACCGTGGCTGCCTCGCCATCCATAACGATCTCTCCATGGTCAAGCCATATCGCCCGCTCACAGAACTGCGACACTACATCCGGGGAATGCGACACGAACAACAGCGTCTTGCCCGTTTGTTGCAATTGCCGGATGCGCTCCAGGCACCGCTCGGCGAACTGCTGATCGCCCACCGCGATCACCTCGTCGAGTATCATTACGTCCGATTCCACGTGCGCCGCCACCGCGAACGCCAGCCGCATCACCATGCCCGAAGAGTATGTGCGCACCGGCTCGTCGATGAAGTCGGCGATTCCGGAGAACTCCACGATGGTTGGGAACAACTCCTCCGTCCGGCGTCGCGACATGCCAAGTATGGAGGCGTTCAGTCTCACGTTCTCTCCGCCTGTGAGATCGTAATGAAACCCCGCTCCCATTTCCATCAGCGCCGAAATCGTGCCGTTGGTTTCCACCGTTCCCGAATCGGGTTCGCACAGCCCGGCTACTACGCTGAGAAGCGTGCTCTTCCCGGCGCCGTTCCGCCCGATAATCGCGACGCTTTCGCCCTTTCTTACCGAGAAGCTCACTCCCTTCAGCGCGTAGAAGCGATGCCGCGGTGGCGTCGCGCGAAACACGTCCAGCATGTGGTCTCGCATCAGTCTCGGTCCGGTATGATGCCGGAACCATTTGCTCACGTTGCTGAGGCGAACGAGATCCATCGCTTATAAATGTTGATAGAAACCGCGGCGCAGACGCCCGAATACGAAGTGTCCCAACGCGAGCGTGCAGAACGCCGCAATCGTGAGTTTCCACATCAGTGTGCCGCGCGGCGCCGTCGCGCCAAGTACGATTTCGCGCAGCCCAAGCACCACCGCGGCCACCGGATTCAGTTCATAAATGCCCGCATACTGCTGCGGCACCCACGCGAATGGATAGAATACCGGCACCAGCCAAAACAGCACCAGATTGGCTGACTCCACCACGTATCGCGTGTCGCGCACGTAGACGTGAAGCGCCGAGCACAACAGCGCCAACCCGCATACGAATACGATAAACAGACTCAACAGCGGCGCGATCCACAGCCAACTCGTATGGATGCCCTTCCCCCAAATCAGCGCCATCGCAAGCAGCAATCCCAACTGGATGGCGAGGTGAAGGCAATTGGAAAGTACGCTCGCCACCGGCACGATCTCCCGCGGCATCGGAACTCGTTTCACCAGCCCGACGTTTTCAACCAGCGAGGAGGTGCCGCCGATCCACGCCATGCCGAAAAAATTGACCGGGAGCAGCCCGCAAAGTACAAAGACCGGGAAGTCCGCATCGCCGGTCTTCATCACTTTCGTGAAGACGAAGGTGAACACCCCCATCATTACGATAGGGTTCAGGAGTGACCAGAAGACTCCGAGCGACATGTTCCGGTACCGGATCCGGAAATCCTTCAGGATCAGGTTGCGGAGCAAATATGTGGGTTCACCTCGCCACATAAGGCAACTACTCAGTCTACCAGTCCGCGAACTTTTTGGTACGCTTCATACATCCGGTTGCCCCTCTCAGCCGTATTGACTTGCGAGGTGTTCAACATGAACCAGACTGCGATGCAACCGACGGCCGTCGACTACGCGGCCGTTCTCACTGAAATATACGCCGCCTTCCAGCGCGGCGACATCCCGGCCATCCTCGATCGGCTGGATGACAATGTCCAATGGGAATCCTGGGCCGGTAACTACGCCCAGCAAGCCGCTGTCCCGTGGCTGCTCCCCCGCACCGGCAAGGCCGGCGCTGCGGAATTCTTCAGCGTCGTCGCGACGATGCGCTTTCACGAATTCCGCGTACTCAGCGTCATGCGCGGCGATAGGCAAGCCGCCGGCGAAGTGTCGATTGATGTCGAACTCGCCAACGGTACGCGCATCCGCGACGAAGAGATGCACTTGTTCACGTTTAACGATGCCGGCAAGGTGGTCCGCTTCCGCCACTATCTCGACACCGCCAAGCACATCGAAGCGGCACGCGCTACTTAGTCCTCGGTAACCTTCAGCACCGCCAGGAACGCCTCCTGCGGAATCTCCACCCGGCCAACCCGCTTCATCCGCCGCTTGCCCTCTTTCTGCTTCTCCAGCAGTTTTCGCTTGCGGCTGATGTCGCCCCCGTAGCACTTCGCAAGTACGTTCTTGCGGATCGCGGGGATCGTCTCGCGCGCAACGATTTTTGCCCCGATCGCAGCCTGCAGCGCTACCTCGAACATCTGTCGCGGTATCAGCTTCCGAAGCCGCTCGATCAGGATCTTCCCCCGCTCGTACGCAAAGTCCCGGTGGACGATCATCGACAATGCGTCCACCGGTTCACCAGCCACCAGCACGTCCAGCTTTACCATCGGCGACGCCCGGTATCCGGCCAGATGATAGTCAAGCGACGCATAGCCGCGCGACGCCGATTTCAACCTGTCATAGAAATCGAGAACCACTTCGTTCAACGGGATTTCGTAGGTCAACAATACCCGGCCCGTGCCGATATACTCGAACTTCTTCTGCTGGCCGCGCTTGTCCTCCAGCAGCTTCAGAATCTCTCCAATGTATTCCTCGCGCGTGATCACCGTCGCTTCGATGATCGGCTCTTCCACCATCTCAATGTCCGCCGGATTCGGGTACCGTGTGGGACTGTCCACCTCGATCACCTTGCCGCCTCGTTCGGTTACCCGGTAACGGACCCCCGGCGCGGTTGTGATCAGGTCAATCTCGAACTCGCGCTCCAACCGCTCCTGCACGATTTCCAGATGCAGCAAGCCGAGGAATCCGCATCGGAATCCGAAGCCGAGCGCGGCCGAGTTCTCCGGTTCGTAGCTCAGCGCCGAGTCATTCAAACGGAGCTTCTCGAGCGCTTCCCGCAGCACACCATGCTCGTGCGATTCCACTGGATAGAGTCCCGCGAACACCATCGGCTTGATCGGCTCGAATCCAGGCAGCGCTTCCGATGCCGGGTTACGGTCATCGGTCACGGTGTCGCCCACCTGCGCGTCGGACACCGTCTTGATGTTCGCCGTCACATAGCCCACCTCGCCAGCCGTCAGGCAATCCACCGGAATTCGTTTCGGTGTCTGGAAACCCAGCGTCTCCACCTCGCAAACCGCTCCGGTCGACCACAGCCGGATCTTCTGGCCGATCGATATCTTTCCGTCCACCACCCGGACCAGTATGAATACGCCGCGGTAGGAATCGAACCATGAATCGAAGATCAACGCCCGCAGCGGCTTCTCAGGGTTGCCCTTCGGAGCCGGAATCCGGTGCACAATGGCTTCAAGCGTATCCACGATCCCGATGCCCTGCTTGGCCGAAGCGAGAATGGCCCCCGAGGCATCCAGCCCGATCAGCGATTCAATCTGTTCCTGAATTCGCTCCGGTTCGGCCGACGGCAGATCGATCTTGTTGATCACCGGGATCAGCTCCAGATCGTGCTTCAGGGCGAGGTACGTGTTGGCCAGCGTCTGCGCCTCAACCCCTTGTGACGCGTCTACCACCAACAGCGCGCCTTCGCATGCCTGCAGGGAACGCGAAACTTCATAGGAAAAGTCGACGTGGCCCGGCGTGTCGATCAGGTTGAACTGATACATTTGGCCGTCGACCGACTTGTATGCCAGGCGTACCGCGTGCGCTTTGATCGTGATGCCGCGTTCGCGCTCCAGGTCCATGTCGTCAAGCACCTGCGCCATCATCTCGCGCTGGGTCAGCGTGCCGGTGGCTTCGATCAGCCGGTCAGCCAGCGTCGATTTACCATGATCGATGTGCGCAATGATAGAGAAATTGCGGATGAAGGCGGGGTCCATGTATTGCGTGGGAGTACTTATTGATTATAGCGGGATCTAGTTGATCGTCCACGCCGAGAGCGAATCTTCCGTCCGAACGAACATCCGCCCGCCGGCAAGGGCCGGATACGCCCGCACCAGCGAATCCGCAACCTTAACCTTCCGCACCGGCTTGAATGCCTTCGGACTTGCCGGTGCGATCTGCAGCTCGCCCCCTTCGGTAAGCACCAGTAGATCGGATCCCGCCAGCGTCACGGTTCCGGCCCTCAATCCCGGGACGCTCCACATTACTTTGCCCGATTTCCATTCCACGCACCGCAGTTCCTGGCCCATCTCCTGCCGCCCGTGGAAGCCATAGAGGTAGCCGTCCAGCAGCACCGGTGTTGCGTAGTGCGCCGAAAGCGATTCGTCTCCGGACCAAATTACCTTCGGCGGGCTCTGCGCCAGCTCCAGCACTGCCGCGCCCGTGCCATAGCTCGCCGTGATGAACACTTGCGACCCATTCACGATTGGAGTCGCGGCGTTCACGCTCGCTTGGCTCCGTGAGCGCCAGCGGTGTTCGAAGCGTACCTTGCCGCTCCCCGGATCGGCGTCGACGAGTCCTTCCCGCGTAAAGAAAAGCGCATGCACCGCGCCTGCGATCGTCGCAACCGTTGGCGAGGCGTAGCCGGCTTCGCTCGAAAGCGCTTTCCAAAGCGTCTTGCCCGTGGCCTTGTCCAGCGCGACAATGCCCGCTCCGTTTGCGCCGCCGATGTTCATTAGCACCCGGTCGCCCCACACCAAAGGCGCGCACGCAGTCCCGAAAAACTCCTTCCGCGTGCCGAACTCCTTGCGCGCGTCAAGCTGCCATACGCGAGCGCCGGTGTCCAGCCGCACGCACGTGAGCGTACCTTCGGCGCCATACGCGTACACCCGCTCGCCGTCAATCGCGGGCGTCGCGCGCGG
>JBGSME010000423.1:0-4434 GCA_041740335.1 Bryobacteraceae bacterium
AGACTCCGTCCGGCGTCGTCGATGGCAGCAACACCGCCTTTGGCTTGGCCAACTCGCCCAGCCCGGCCGCCAGCCTGCTGCTCTACCGCAACGGTATTCTCCAAAAGGCGTTTCTCGACTACACACTATCCGGCACCGGCATCCAGTTCGTCACCGCCTCCAAGCCACAGCCCGGCGATGTACTCCTGGCGTCCTATCGAACCGCCGGCACCGGCGGAACTCTCCCCCAGGTTCTCTGCAGCGGCACCGGCAGCAGTACAAGCGCCGCCACCCTGGCTAGTCTCGCCACCTGCTCCATCCCCGCTGGCCTTCTCGTCTCCGGCAGCCGCATCGAAGTCGCCTTCGACTTTTCACACGAGGGCTCCGCGGTCGGCTATCAACTTCAGGTGCTCTGGGGCGCCACCGCTATCATCAGCCGAACCGGAGCCGCTGGCTCCTCGGCTGCCTCCGGCCGCGGCGGGCTCGCGCTAAACTCCGACCAAGCCAACTGGTCCGCACTGTCCTGGGGTGCATCGCTCGCCTTTGAAGCCGGCGCCGGCGTCGCAGCGGATTCTCTCGGCGGCGGGATCCTGCTGGATCTGCGAGGCGGCCTCTCCTCCGCCGGCGCAGACTCGGTTACTCTGCGCGGCTCCACCGTCACCTTATACCCAGCACCTTAGATCCGCTCAAAAAACGCCGCCTTAGGGCAGTTTTCCCGGTTCCATACGGGCAATGCCGGGTTTCCCTTCTCCAGCGGAGGGTGAATAATGAACTTGTATCCGCTGGAGGAGGGTAACATGCTGCTAGACGTGATGACAATTAACTATTGGGTGTACTCGCTGAATATTTGGCGTGATCGCAGGGCACAGGATATGATCGAATACGCGCTGTTGGCGGCCTTTCTCGCCGTGGCAGTCGCCGCATTCTTCCCGCTCAGCATCGCACCGAACATTAGTACGGTATTTTCTAAGATCGAGGGTATGCTGAACGCCGTGCCCTAACCGGGGCCGTCACTGAGCGATCTTCTCCGATCCAGCACCCCCCTGGGGCACTGCCGGTCTTCCGTTTGAGAGAGGGAAGACCGGCCGCGCCTCGTTGCTCTATCCTTCGCTCCACTGCCGGCGATCCCAGATCCGGAACACTGCGATGCCAGCCGCCAGCGTCAATAATCCGTACACCACAAACGTCCATCCGGACGTGAAAAACACGAACCCCCATCCCAACAGCGCGATCAACGATGGCACCGGATAGAGCCATATCCGGAACGGGCGCTTTACGTCCGGCCGCTTCCTCCGCAGCCAATCCACCGCAACGATCTGTCCCACGAACTGCACCACGATCCGCGCCGTCATCAACGCCGAAACCACCCAGTCGAGCGTCAGCATCCCGCCCAGGATCGACAGCCCTCCAATTACCAGCACCGAATAATGCGGGAACTGACCGGTGGCATGAAGCCGCCCGAAGATCGGAAAAAAGTACCCCTCCCGCGCCGCCGCAAACGGAATCCGGCTGTAGCCGAGCATCAGCGCGAAGCACGACGCCAGGCTCGTCCATAAGATCATCACAGTGATCGCCGCTCCCGCCCAACTGCCGTAGATCCGCTCCATGAATTCCGCCGCGATGAACTTCGATTGCATTGCTTCCCGCCACGGCACCACCCCGATGATCGACAGATTCATCACCGCGTAGATCAACGCGACAAATGCGACCGACAGTAGTATCGACCGCGGTATCACCCGCGCCGGTTCACGCACCTCACCGGCCACATAGCAGATATCGTAGTAGCCGAGAAAGTCGTACATCGCAATCAGCATCGCTCCGCCCAACCCCAGCGCGAAGCCTCGTGTAAAGGTGAACGCGCCTTCGGGGAAATCGAACGCCACCTCGCTCCGGAAATTCATCATCCCGGCCACGATTACCCAACTCACCGTTAACAGCATCCCTACCCACAGAACTACCGTCAGCTTGCCCACCTCGCGTATGTTCCGGTAGAGCAGAGCCATCAGCAGCACGCCCACCGCGGCAACCACGGCTCGCGTCTCCCACGGCCCCATCGATCGCCAGAAGTAACTCACATACTGTGCGAAGCCGATATAGCCGGAAGCGATTTCGAGCGGCCCGCTGAAGATGAATTGCCACACGAACAGAAACGGCGCCAGCCGGCCGAGCCAAGTGCCTCGGAAGGTCTCGCGCAGATACACGAAGGTGCCGCCGGAGCCGGGCATCGCCGCCGCCAGTTCGCTCCATACCAATCCATCGCAGATCGCCAGGATCGATCCCAGCGCCCAGCCGAGCATGCATTGCGGCCCGCCCATCGAGGCGATGATGAGCGGAATCGTGATGAACGGCCCTACGCCCACCATGTTGCTCATGTTGAGCGCAGTGGCTTCGAGCAGGCCGAAACTTCGGATCAGCCCGCTATCCGGAGAATCGTGCGCGCCTTCCGTTTGTGGATCGCGAGTCAATCCGGGGAGCATAGCACAGCCCGCGTTGCGCCCATGGTATATTCATGCCCATGGCCTCCACCGCCCGCCTGCTGACCTCCTCCCTCGTCGTGTTCGCGTGCTGCGGCTGGGCCGCCGATCCCGCCGCTGCTCCCAAGCTTCCTCACAAGCTCGTTTCCAATTGGGCGCAACTGCCGGAAGGATGGAATTTCGGAGAAACCAGCGGCGTTGCCGTCGACAAGGACGATCATGTCTGGGTCTTCAATCGCGGACCCCATCCGGTCATCGAATTCGACAAGCAGGGCCGCTTCATCCAAGGTTGGAAAGACGTGCCGGTGATCTCTTCGCACGGCATTGAGATCGACCCCGACGGAAACGTATGGCTCGTGGACGTAAAGGGACATAGCGTCGCAAAGTACACCCGCTCCGGCCGCCTGTTGATGATGATCACCAATGCAGGCCGTGGCCCCGGCGACAACGCCACGCAATACGCGTTCAATCAGCCGACAGGCCTCGCCTTCGCGCCCAACGGCGACTTCTACGTCTCCGACGGCTATGGCAATTCCCGCGTGATCCAGTATTCGAAGAACGGAGCGTTCATTCGGCAGTGGGGACAGAAGGGCAAAGGCGACGGCGAATTCGATCTCGTTCACGACGTCGCCCTCGATGCCAAAGGGAGAGTCTATGTCGCCGATCGCACCAATGAGCGAATCCAGGTTTTCGATGCGCAAGGCCGCTTCATCGCCAAATGGACCGGGCACGGCGCTCCGTGGGGCATCGCGTATTCGCCAAAGGACGATTCCATCTACATGGCCGATGGGGTCAACAACCGGGTCTTGAAGTTTGACCTCGACGGGCGAGTGCAGGGTGTGCTCAGCGAGTTCGGCAAAGCGCCCGGGCAACTCGACTTTGCCCATCACATCGCCGTCGATTCGGATGGCTCGGTCTACGTGGCCGAAATTAAGAATTGGAGGGTGCAGAAGTTCGCCCAGTGAGCACCATCTATTTTCACGAGCCGGACACCGCGAGTATACGTGATTTTCTGAACGACCGGCAGTTTCAGCCGTTCTCGTATCCGGAAACAGGCTACACCGAAACCGGCCGCCGTCCTCCCGGCTATCATATCGATCGTCACCGCATTCAACTCGGCGCGGGCGAGGCTGCGTTCGCCAGAGCGTGCAAGTCGATGCGCGACTGGCGCATGTTCTCTTTGGACTGGGTCCGCCTGTGCTGGCCGTTCAAGAGAATCCAACCCGGCGTCACGGTGGGGATCGTTACGCATCAGTATTGGTTCTGGACTCTCAATGCCGCGCGCATCGTTTATGTCATCGACGAGCCGCGCCGTTTTGGTTTCGCCTATGGGACGCTGATGGATCACGTGGAACGCGGCGAAGAGCGGTTTCTTATCGAGTGGCGGGAAGACGATAGCGTCTGGTACGAGATCAGCGCGTTTTCGGTGCCCAAACATTGGATCGCGTGGGCCGGCTATCCGTTCAGCCGTCTGCTGCAGAGGCAGTTCGGCCGGGACTCGTTGCGAGCCATGGCGCGCGCCATGGTGGAGTCCCGCATTCCGATCCGCATCGCCGGCTGACTACCCTTGCATCAGGCCTGAGGCGCCATCGCTCTGGACCGTTCCCGCTCCCTCAACTCGACAGCCCGCCGAATCGCGGCCTCGGCACTCGCTTCCTTGATGCCTTCGTATCCGCGGATGGTCTCCGGCAGCCGGACCATTTCGAGCGCAGCGTCTGCATCGTCCCACTCCAGCGCCTCAACCACTGTGCGTT
This sequence comes from Bryobacteraceae bacterium, assembly GCA_041740335.1. Classification (GTDB taxonomy): domain Bacteria; phylum Acidobacteriota; class Terriglobia; order Bryobacterales; family Bryobacteraceae; genus DSOI01. The sequence continues at coordinate 4,208 of JBGSME010000423.1, forward strand.
CGTACCAATCGATCAACGAGCGTTCCAGCCGCCGGTGGCTGGTGTATCCGAAAATGTCGAGGGGCGTTCCGCGAATCACCCGCAGCGCGGCCATCGCCCGCAACAAGGGCGTGAACCATTCGCCGAGTGGCAGCTTCTTGTGCCGGCCGAGGCGGCGCAGCAGCGGCGGATGCAGGTTGTACCGGATCGATTCGACGGCTTCCCACTGTGTGTCCAGTTGCTTTCGA
>JBGSME010000424.1:0-1508 GCA_041740335.1 Bryobacteraceae bacterium
CTTCACGGTAACTCCCGCGGTCAAACATTTCGGGCTGTTCCCGTGCGGACCAGCGCCTTCTGCGGCGGCGCCGGCGGCGAACTGCTGCTGACCGGCTTTCGCGAAGCTAACGGCCCGGCAAAGCCTGATCGTACGTGCGGCTCCGCGCCCCCGGGGCTTCGAGCAGCGGCAATGCGCCATACTTGGCCGCCTCTGACCACCATAGCTGCTTCAGTTCTTCGAGTTTGGCCGGGTTTTGCGCCGCCAGATCGGCCGACTCGCTGAAGTCCTTCTCAACGCGATATAACTCCCAGCGATCCGCGTCGAAACCGGTGCCCGGAACGTGTATTCCGACCGCTTTCCATCCCTTGTGCCAGATTCCGCGGCTGCCCCAGAGCTCGAAGTATTGGGTGTCGCGGGGATCGGGACTGAGAGGATCGTCAAACGTGCCTCGCAGCGATTTGCCGTGGATCGGGAGCTGGCACACACCGTCGAAGGCCTCCGGAGCCGGGATGCCGGTGATGTCCAACACGGTCGGAGTGATGTCGATCACGTCGACGAACTGCTTTCGCAGCCCCTTGCCGCGAATGCCGGCCGGCCAGGAGACGACAAAGGGAGTTTGCACGCCTCCGGCGTAGGGCCAGAGCTTGTAGTACTTGAACGGGGCGACGGACGCCATGGCCCAGGGGCGCTGGTAGAGCGGCTGCGTCTTTTCCGAACCAAGCTCATCCAGACGTCTGTGCATCTCCGGCAGTGTCGTCCTATCGCCGTAAGGGCGCGCGAAGCCGCCACGCGTTCCGGCTTCGGGTGCGCCGCCGTTATCCGACAACAGGAAGATGGCGGTGTTGTCGAAACGACCATGCTCCTTCAGCCAATTCACCACGCGGCCGATTTGCTCATCCGTATGTTCGAGGAAGCCGGCGTACGCGGCCATGAATCTCGTGAACACCTCGCGCTCTTGGTCACTCAGGTCGTCCCAGGCAGGGTCGCCAGGGTTGCGCGGAGGAAGGGTGGTGCCGGCCGGAATGATGCCGAGTTCCTTTTGTCTCCGGAACCGCTCTTCACGAACGCGGTCCCAACCCTTTTCGAAGGTGGATACATACTTGTCGATGTAACTTTTCGGAACTTGGACGGGGGCGTGCGTAGCGCCAAACGCAAGATAGAGGAAGAAAGGTTTCGCCGCCCCGTCGGCGACGTGATCGCCGGCCATCGCCAGGGACTTGTCGACGATATCCACGGAGAAATGATAGTCGGGTTTATCGGGACGTTTGACGGTATGGTTATCCTCCACCAGGTTCGGATGATACTGATCGGTCCATCCGGAAAGGAAGCCATACCAGCGGTCAAACCCCTTTTGCAGCGGCCAATGCGCGCGATCGCCGGACGCGCGCATTTCGCGCCCGGGAACCAGATGCCACTTACCCGCGCCGAATGTCGAGTAACCGTTGGACCTCAGGATCTGCGCCACCGTTGCGGCTGCCGGCGTGACACGGCCGCGGGAGTGCGGATAGCCCATGTCGTCGCCGGCC
>JBGSME010000425.1:0-4972 GCA_041740335.1 Bryobacteraceae bacterium
AGATCCCGCCCCGCAATGGAAGAGGGTAGGTCTTCACTACACGCCCTTTTCACTTTCGCCGAACGTGGCCTCAATCACTTACAACGAAAATCACCCTGAAAATCGTTCGTTTGAGACGCGAACTGCGAAAGTCGGGCTAGCGGCCGTCAGCGCGAGGCGCCTTTTCGCCGACCGTAGCCTGAAGGCCTGCAATCAGCATCTCTTTTTCCGCCGTAGTGAGTCTGGCCTCTGGATGTAGCGGCAGATAGAACCATAGGGGCATTTCATCCTTCCTGACTTCTTCGGGCGCGTTCTTGGCATCCTTCTGTGGACGGTCCCACTCCGAGAAGTTCAACTTACTTCGGCCTTCCAGGATGTCCCGTTCGGTGAGCCATGAGACAGGGGCGATGTTCGAATACCACGGGTACCGCGTTTCATTGCTGTGGCAATCGAAGCAGCCGCGCTTGGCTAGCGCACGCGTTTCGGGGCTGCTCCAAGCAGGCTCCTGGCGAACGGGAGGATTGGTGTGATTCCTCCCATATGGGATCACCTGGATGGCCAGCGCGGCGATTCCAACTCCCATCGCAAGTCGTCCTAGCAGCGTGGGCATTCGAGCTTTCCTGGAGTGTGTTCCATCATGTCACTCAACGACGTGCATTTATAAGGCCATCCGGCGGGTGCGCATTGAATGAAGGACGCGGGCGCGCAATTGGAGGGCCAGGGCGCGCCTCTCTTCGGGCGTTGGCCGGAGAAGTGCTGCAACAACGGTATGGCAAACACCCTGGAAGCGAGCGCGACTATCGATCCCGTGGCTATATTTGCAGGACTCTCCGAGCCGGAAGCCGCAACCTTGCTTGCGCACCATGGCTTCAATGAGTTGCCATCGTCAAAATCCCGGTCCCTCTTTCGCACCGTCGTCGATGTAATCCGTGAGCCCATGCTCCTTCTGTTACTCGCCTGCGGAGGCACTTACCTGTTGTTGGGCGACGCGCAAGAGGCGACCATCCTACTAATCTTCGTCGTGGTGGTCATCGCGATCACGCTCTACCAGGAACGCAAAACGGAACGCGCGCTTGAGGCGCTACGGGATTTGTCGAGCCCGCGCGCACTGGTGATTCGAGAGGGTCAGCGCAAAAGAATTGCCGGCCGGGAAGTCGTTCCGGGCGACATCCTGGTTTTGTCAGAAGGCGACCGCGTTCCAGCCGATGGCGTTCTCCTCTCCGCTGTGAATCTCACAACAGACGAATCACTCTTGACTGGCGAATCCGTGCCGGTGCGGAAGCAGCCATCGACGGAGGATTTGGAAATGGCGCGGCCGGGCGGCGAAGACCTGCCCTTCGTCTTTTCCGGCACGCTGGTCGTTCGGGGAACAGGACTGGCGAGGGCAAAGGCAACCGGCGCACAAACCGAACTTGGCAAGATCGGCAAGTCGCTGCGCGAGGTAGAGCAGGAACCCACATTGCTGCAGCGTGACACTCGCCACATGGTGCTTGTCCTGGCATTGGTTGGCCTAGCCCTTTGCAGCCTGCTTGTTGTCTTCTACGGGCTGACTCGGGGTGACTGGCTGCGCGGCTTCCTGGCGGCTCTTACTTTGGCCATGGCGATTCTGCCCGAGGAATTGCCAGTGGTGCTAACGGTATTTCTCGCACTGGGGGCCTGGCGGATATCGCAAAAGAGAGTCCTCACCCGGCGCGTTGCAGCCATTGAAATGTTGGGGGCCGCCACAGCATTGTGCGTGGATAAGACCGGAACGCTCACGATGAACCAGATGTCGGTGGCCAAGCTCGTTGCGAAGGGCCGGACGTACGACGTCAGCAAGCGGCCCGGCGGGGCCATTCCCGACGAGTTTCACGAGTTAGCTGAGTTCGCCATGCTTGCAAGCCAACCGGATCCTTTCGATCCCATGGACCGTGCGATTCGTACGCTCGGCGAGGAGGCCCTTCACGGCACGGAGCACTTGCATGCCAACTGGAAGGTGGTTCGCGAATATCCGTTGGCAAAGAGCCTTTTGGCCATTTCCGAAGTCTGGATTTCGCCAGATCACGGACAACTTGTGATTGCCACCAAAGGTGCGCCCGAGGCGATTGCCGACCTTTGCCACATGCCGGAAGCAGGCGCTGCGGCACTCACCAAAAGTGTCACCGGCATGGCTGCGGATGGACTGCGCGTCCTCGGCGTGGCAAAAGCGGCCGGTTCCGGGGGCGCGCTCCCCAGCCAGCAGCACGATTTCAATTTTGAGTTTCTCGGCCTCGTCGGCTTGGCCGATCCTGTGCGCCCGGCCGTTCCCAGTGCTATTCGGGAGTGCCAGGCAGCCGGAATCCGTGTCATCATGATCACCGGCGACTATCCTGGCACTGCTTTGAGCATCGCTCACCAGATTGGCTTGGAAAGCCCCGATGGAGCCATTTCAGGTCCGCAGGTGGCGGCGATGGATGAAGCAGCGCTGCGGGATCGCGTGAGTCGCGCGAACGTCTTCGCACGCGCCGTTCCCGAGCAGAAGCTGCAATTGGTGAACGCCCTGAAGGCCAACGGCGAAATCGTAGCCATGACGGGTGATGGCGTCAACGATTCGCCGGCGTTGAAGGCGGCGCACATTGGAATTGCCATGGGCCAGCGTGGAACCGACGTTGCCCGCGAAGCCGCGGACCTGGTTCTGCTGGATGATGATTTCTCATCCATCGTTCAGGCGGTGCGACTCGGACGCCGCATTTTCGACAATTTGAAAAAGGCGATGGCCTACATCTTTGCCATCCACGTTCCTATCGCCGGCCTTTCGTTGTGCGCCGTGCTATTTCGTTGGCCCTTGATCCTCGAACCCATTCATATCGCCTTTCTGGAGCTCATCATTGACCCCGCTTGCTCGATCGTCTTCGAGGCCGAGGAAGAGGAGGCCGACGTAATGCAAAGGCCGCCGCGCCCGGCTTCGGAGCATCTTTTCAGCCGGCAAATGATTGCGATGAGCCTGCTGCAAGGCTCGGGTGTGCTGGCGATCCTGCTTGCGATCTTCGGGATCGCACTTTACCGCGGGCAGGGCGAGGCCGATGCCCGTACCCTCACGTTCACCGCCTTGGTGCTCGCCAACCTGGCCATGATTGTGACGAATCGTTCCTCGTCGCGATCCATATTCGGGATCTTGAAATCGCCCAACACCGCTATGTGGTGGGTCGTGGGAGGAGCTTTCACCCTATTGACGCTCGCGATCTATGTGCCGTTCATGAGAGACATATTTCACTTCAGTACACTCCACGCTAACGACATCGCAGTGTGCCTTGGCGCAGGTGTCTTGAGCCTCGCCTGGGTGGAAGGCATAAAGACCGTTCAGCGCCGGCGCACGAACGGTTGAGTTGATCTCAGGTTTTTCGGTGCTGGCGCGCTCTCTAGACCTCCACCGCCCCGCGCAGAACCCCCGCCAAGTCCTTGATCCCCACACCAGGGCCCTGCGGAATGCTCATCATCCCATCCTTCACCGTGATCCCCGGCTCGAACCAATCGCCGTAGCGCTCGGTCCCCAGCTTGTACTCCTGGTAACGCCCGACATCCTGCACACACGAAGTGAAGTGCAGCATATACAGAAATCCGAAACCGCCCGAAATGTGCACCGTCGTCGGCATCTTCGCCAACGCCGCCATGCGTGCAACGCGGATCGAGCGGATCAGCCCGCCGTAGTATTGAATGTCCGGCTGCACGATATCGACGCCGCGGTTGGCGATGGCCCAGCGGAAACGGCGGTCGCTATACTCCTGCTCGCCGACCGCCACCGGGATCGTCAACTCGTCGGCAACGCGTTTGGTGTCCTCGAAATGATCGAACGGGCACGGCTCCTCAAAATAGACTGCCTTGATCTCCTCAAGCATCCGCCCGACACGGATCGCCTGTGGCGGATCGTAGGAACTGTTCGAATCGGCGTGAATGGCGAAGGTGTCGCCGAACGTCTTTCGCACCAATGGAATCAGCGTTTCGGTGCGGCCGGGGCTCGCATCGGCGTTGCGGCTCATCCGCCCTCCCACACGAAATTTCAACGCCTGCGCGCCGGATTCATCCACCAGCTTCCGCAGATACTCGATCTCCTGTTCCGGCGTCGTGTCGCGTTTTCCGCTCGCGACATAAATCGCCACTTCCTTGCGAACGATATCGCCCAGCAGTGCGCCAATCGGTTTATTCGCAATCCGCCCCAGCATGTCCAGAATCGCGAACTCCACCCATGCCTGCGGACTCCACAACGCAATCCCGTAGAGCTTGTAGTTATCCTTCCAGCGGTACAGCTCCCACAAATGATTTTCGAGATCGCGCGCGTCTTTCCCCACGAAGAACGGTGCGACAAGGTCTTTGAAGATCTTATCCAGATATTCGGGCCGGGGTGGATTCGGCAGCGAGATCCCCTCAGCGCCGTCTTTGGATCGCACATGGACGAAGTAGTCGCGATCCTTCTTCAACAGCCGCACGGAGTCGATGATCACCGGTGAAGGGAACAGATCGGTTTTGAGTACCGGGGCAGCGGCAGCGCGATCCAGATCATCCACCGTTGGCGCTGCCTCGGGAATGGAAGCCACGCGCGTCGGCGTTGGCGCCGGACGCTCCGCGCACGAGGAGAGTCCCAATCCAGCGGCGGGGAGGGTCGACAAAAAACGGCGGCGGTTCCAGTGGTCGTTCACGGCCATTTAGCTTATCGCAGTCCGGATTGTTCCGGCATCTCGAAGCGGCCCGTGGCGAGGATTCTCGCGATCCATTCGGCATGGGGCAGACCGCTTTCGGCGAGCGCGCGGACCTCGCGATCCACGTTATACTGCACGCGCCGGATGCTCGGCTTCCAGTCGTCCAGCAAGAGATAGGACGCGCGCGGGTCACCGTCGTACGGCAGGCTGACACTGCCTGTGTTGACGACGGCCATTCCCGGCACGCTGCGTATGTAGGGCCGATGGATATGCGCGTAGACGGCGAGCGCTTTGCCGAGCGGCGCGTACACCGAGTCCAGTTCGGTATCGGTGGCCTCAGG
>JBGSME010000426.1:0-5981 GCA_041740335.1 Bryobacteraceae bacterium
CAACCTTCGCGAGATGGCCCGTCTGGGCGTCCCCATCGTTTGCGTGGTCATCGGCGAAGGCGGCTCCGGCGGCGCGCTGGCGTTGGGCGTGGGCAACCGGGTCTACATGATGGAGAACGCCGTCTATAGTGTGATCTCGCCGGAAAGCTGTGCGGCCATCATCTGGCGCGATGCGGCGCAGGCCGAAAAAGCCGCCGCGGCGCTCCGTCTCACGGCTCCGGATCTGATGGAACTCGGGCTGATCGACGGCATTATCGAAGAGCCTGGCGAGGGCGCGCATTTGGAAGCCGACGCCGCCATTTACAACTTCGCCAACACGGTTACAACAGCCCTTGACGAGCTGGGCCGGATGACACCGGAGCAGTTGATCGATGACCGGTACGCCAAGTTCCGCCGCATGGGCAATTTCTTTTCGGAGCCCGGCGCATGAAGAACAAAGGCGTCTGGATCGTCCTGATCTTCGGCTTGGCTTTTCTCGCGATCATGTACACTTCCACGCGGAATCTAAGCGCGCATCGAGTGGAGGTGTGCATTGAGTTCAACGGCCACCAGTCCTGCCGGACCGCGTCGGGCGCTACGCGCGAAGCGGCCAAGCGGACGGCCACCGACAATGCCTGCGCGCTGATTGCGAGCGGGATGTCCGATAGCATCGCTTGTACGAACACTCCGCCTGCTAAGGTGACTTGGCTGGATTCTCGCTAGGTCTGTTTCGTGGCCAGGGAACCATGGGGCGTGGGAACCACCGCTGCCCGCGAGTCTTCCTCGGGGAACTTCACCACTCGACGCGCCCCACAATGATCGTGTGCCAGCGTCCCGTTCCGATGTCGGAGAAGCTTCCCCTTGTGCCGGTGAAGGTTCCGAAGGCGGTTTGATTGGTCCGGTTGAACACCGAGTTCGGCGGATTGAAGTTGTGATATTTGAAGACGTTGTTCACGTCGCCGCGCAGCGTAAAGCGCAGAGTTTCCTTGATGCGCCACGACTTCTGGACAGACGTTTGGGGCCATACGACGCCGGGAGCCTCGAGCGTATTGCGGCCGAGCGAGCCGATCTGGTAAGCGGCCGGGTAGGCAAAGCCATTGATGTCCAGGTAGCGGTTTTGGGCGGCAAAGGGGAACCGGTTCGGGCCGATGTCCACGTGGGCCAGCTTCACCTGATCGTTCGGGGCGAGCTGGTTGGGGCGGTTGCCAACACCGGGCAGATAGTTGAACGGGCTGCCGGCGAAACTAACTGTGAACGGCGGCCCGGTTTGGAAGGTTTGGATCCACACCACCTCCCACCCGCCGAAGATGGCGTTCTTCACGCCGCCGCTGGTCATCCACTTGCGTCCCTTGCCGAAGGGCATCTCGTAGGTAACCGTGGTTACCCAACGGTGGTGGATGTCGTAGTTGGCGCGTGCCTTTTCGAGGCTCCGGTTGAAGTAAGAGATACCGTTGGCCGTACCGTCGTCGTCGGCATTGTTCAACGTCTTTGAAAAGGTGTAGAACGCATTTAGCGTCAGGCCTTTCGAGTAACGCTTCTCAAACCGCAGCGTAGCGGCGTGATACGTGTTATGTCCAAAGTTGGAGACCAGGTCCACATTCCCGAACTGCGGATACGGCTTAAAGTTTTGAAACTGCTGCCGGATCTGTTCGGTTCGCGCAGGGTCGGAAACGGGGAAGAAGCTGACAGGCTGGACGTTGGTGTTCCAGGTGTTCATCAGCTTCACGCCAGCGGACCCCTGATACAGCGCCTCGACGAGCCACGTATTGGTGAGCTGATACTGCAGGCCGCCGGACCAGTTCATTACATAAGGCGAGCGCATATTCGGGTCATACCAAGTGGCGTTCCGTTGGCCGAAGTTTGCGCCGGAGTAGGGTACGCTGCCATCCGAATTGGCGGTGAACGTAATCGGAGGCGGCCCTTGAGAAAGCTTGAATACGGTACGCGGGTCACCGGGAGCAGCCTGAACGTTCGCGTTGGCCAGATACTCTTCGAAGTTCTGGCTCAGGCCGTTGGTCAGGAGGTCCGCCGTGATCACTGTGAAGCTCGATCGGAACACGAGGTTGGGGCGGAAGTTCCAAGCAACGCCGACACGCGGTTGAAAGTTATTCAAATCCTTGCGGGCTAACTGGCCAGGACCGTGCACGATTGCTCCGGGGCGGCCGGTAATCGGATCGGTAGCCGTAGGGTCAAATTGCGATTGCTGGCCATACTTCGTTGAGAATGGCGATTCGTAAGACCACCGCATCCCAAGGTTGATCGTGAGGTTCCTGACAGGGCGAAAGTCGTCCTGCACATACAGGGAATGGCTCCACCAGCGTGGCAGCCATGCGGCCTGGTTCCTCGTGAACTGGGCGCTGGCTACATTGCCGAGTAGAAAATTTGCGAACGTGTTCCCGGTGTTGGGTGTAAAGGGTTGCTCCGTGCCGCCCATATTGTAGGTTCCGGACGGAAGCGCCTCCACCAAAGCGTTATACCGCGTACGGAGCAGCTCATAACCGGCCTTCACCGTGTGACGGCCAGCTACCTTGGTGAGATTCTCCTGGAAGGTGAAGTCCTCGGCCACGTTCTGGTATCGCCCGCCGGGATTGCCGTTGAAACCGGTAATGATTCTGGGAAACGTGGAGTCGTCGGTATTGGGAATTCCCAACTGCTGTGCCCATCCCTGGCCGTAGCTGAGGGGCACCTTGGTCTCACGCCGGCGATTCATACCGAGGCGCATTTCGTTGATCAGCGTCGGCGAGACAGTGTAAGTATCGGAAGCAACGATGTTGGTAAAGTCGTTCGGGATGGTCACCACCGGGTCAAACAGCTGCCACGCAATGTCGGTGGAGTAGCGGCCCGGCGCTCGGTTCCGCATCCTCGAAAAGCGCCCGAAGATCCGGTGCTGGGTGTTGAACTGGTGGTCCACCTTCGTGTCGTAGCGGCTGAAGTAGTAACGCCCCTTGGTCGGCAACACCAGATTCTGAGTAACGCCATTCGGGCTCTGGACGCCGGGCCGGTTTGACTGGGTCCACGGATTGTAGGAGATAAGATTTTTCGCTACCGGGTCAAACCGGGCCACCGGAATCCGGTTGCCGGCGAACGGGTCGCGGATCCACTTTCCAGTAGGATCCTGACGTGTGGTATCGGGGTCGTAGATGGGCAATCCGCGCCCTCCGAACGTGAAGTCCCCATTGTACATTTCCTGGGTCGGGACGCTTGTTATAGCCGTCTCCGACACCTTCTCATGATGCCGTTGGAAACCGAAAAACCAGAATGTCTTATCCTTGCCGTTGTAAAGTTTCGGAATGTAGACCGGGCCGCCCGCGGTGGCGGACATCTCGTGATAACTCCACGGATTGCACGGCAGGCCGACGTCGCACCGCTTCAACTGGTCAAAATACTGGCGGTGGACCAGCGCCCCGTTCACGTAGCGGTCTTCGGCCGAGCCATGGAAGCTGTTGGTTCCGCTCTTGTAGACGGCTGCCAGAACGCCGCCGGAGGAATGTCCGAATTCGGCTGGCAGCCCTGTCGTCCACATTTTGAATTCCTGGATCATGTCGAGCGTACCGGTGAGGATCCGTTGATCGTCGTTCACTGCGCCGCGCACGGGTTCCTTGCCGCTGACGCCATCGAGTGTCATGCCAAGCGCGCGCTCGCGCTGGCCGTTGCCGTGCAATCCATTGATGACGTTGAGGCCGGGCATATAGAGCGTCATCCGCTTGATGCCCTTCTGCATCACGGGAAGCTTTACTACGGTCTCGCCTTCCATCACCTGTCCGGCGGCGGCGGTCTCGGTTTCGAGTAAGGGCGTGCTCGAATTCACGTTGATGCTTTCGGTGACGCTGCCAACCTCCAGCACCACGTTGATGCGCGGCGATTCGTTGATGCGCAACTCGATGCCGTCGCGCACATAGCTTTTGAAACCTTGCGCTTCGATACTGAGGCGGTAGTTGCCGGGGATCAGATAAGGCACATAATAGCCGCCGTCTGTGTTAGTTGCGCCGGTAGAGACAAACTGGGTTCCGATGTTAACGACGGTAACTTTGGCGCCGGGGATGGCCGAGTTGGAGGAATCGCTTACGGTGCCGACCAGCGTGGCTGAACCAGTCCCTTGGGCATATAGAGGCGCAGCCGCCAGAAACACTACAATCCTAAAGTTAGTTAACATTGTAAGTTATAGCTCCCTGAATCCGGCCTCTATCCTATTCCGGTGAAGTATCGAAGTCAATGTCGCCGGAGGGTGCGGCATCAAGATTGAACAGGATTTAATGAGCGGGGCGGCCGCCTCTCCCGGTCCACAGCCTCCCCGGCTACCATCAAAGGTTGATACAATCAAGCGCAGTATGAATACACGCCGCGCTTTCTTCATCAACACGCTGACCAGCGCCTCGGTGCTGGCGGCCGCCAAATCGGTAAACATCGCCACTCGTGTCGCCAAGAACGATTGGACCGGGGTAACACGCGAAGATCTGCCGACGCCCTGCATGCTGCTGGATGTCGACTTGTTCGAGAAGAACCTGAATCACATGGCAAGCCATTGCAAGGCGACGGGAACGAATTTCCGGGGCCACGTGAAAATCCACAAGTCCACCGATATCGCCAAGCGGCAGGCTGCGCTGGGCGCGATCGGAGTGACGGTGGCCACCGAAGCCGAGGCGGAGCTGTTTAGCGATTCGGGCGTAAAGGGCGTTCTCATGACGCGGCAGGCCGCCGGTCGCGAGAAGACCATGCGGATGGTCGCGATCGCCAAGCGTGACCCCACCTTCACGACGATCCTCGACGATCCGTGGATGGCGGATCAGTTCGACGAGGCCGCGGGCGCCGCGAAAACGAAGATGAACGTGATTGTGGAGATCAACGCCGGGTTGAAGCGTTCCGGCATCGCGCCAGGCGACAAGGCGTTCCGCTTGGCACAGAAGGTGGTGGGCAAGAAGAACCTCGAGTTCAAGGGGCTGATGGCGTACTCGGGCAGCGCGTCGCACACGAAGGGATGGGAGGCGCGGAAGAAGAAGTCGATGGAAGATATCGCCGGCATGCTCGAGACGGCGGAGATGTGCAAGAAGGCCGGAATTCCGGTCGAGATCCGCACCGGCGGGTCGACTGGAACCTATAATATCGATCCGGGCCACCTGACCGAGTTGCAGGCTGGGTCGTATATGTTCATGGATAACCTGTATACGAAGGTGGGCAGCAAGAGCGGCAACGAGGTCTACGAGGATTTCGATCAGTCGCTCACCGTCCTGACGACCGTGATTGTCCGGCAGCATCCGGGAGTGGCGACGATTGACACGGGGATCAAGGGCATGCTGAAGCCCACCGACACCGTAAAGGGCAGGCCCGATGTGAAAATCGAAAACCAGGGCGCCGAATACGGAATCATGAATTGGAAAGACGGCGACCGGGACTACAAGCTCGGGGACAAAGTCGAGCTGTACACGACGCACCTCGATTCGACCACCAATGTCTATGACCGTTACTATCTGGCCAAGGGAGACCGTATCGTTGGGGCATGGCCGATCATGGGCCGGGCGGGTGCGGCGCAGCGTTAACCCGTTCGGGAACGTTTGATGCCCGAGTTCGAAGAGCTCTACGTTGCAAGCGACCTGCATCTGGGGGGAGAGGATCGCTTTCCCATCTTCACCAAGGCGGCCGGCGAAGCGTTCCGGGCTTTTTGCGGGCGTATCGCCAAGTCGAAGCGGCGCACGGGGTTCGTCATCAATGGCGATCTCGTCGATTTTCTCTCAGAGAAGCATGCTGCCTATTTCGATTCCGGCAAAGCGGTAGCGAAGCTCGATCGAATTGCCGCAGATCCTAGCTTCGAACCGGTCTTCGACGGATTGCGAGCAGTCTCGTCTTCGCCGTCATGCCACCTCGCCATCACGATCGGCAATCACGACATTGAGCTCGCGCTGCCGTGGGTGCGCGAGCGGCTGCTCGAGTTGATTGCCGCCGACGCGGAGGCACGGTCGCGAATCACGCTGGCGCTCGATGGCACCGGGTACCGGTGCCGGGTGGGC
>JBGSME010000427.1:0-3940 GCA_041740335.1 Bryobacteraceae bacterium
GGATGTAGCGCGTCGAGTTGTGGCCCATTGCCTTGAGGTCATACCCGGCGAGCAGATTGAGCGCGAACAACTCCGCCGGGCCCTGGCTCGCCGAAGGATTCTTTACTACTTCCCAGCCGCGATACTTCGCGGTCAAAGGCGTCTCCACAAGCGCCGTGTAGGACGCGAAATCTTCGTACCGGAACAGCCCGTTGTTCACCTTCGAGAACGCCGCCATCTCCCGGGCGATGTCGCCCTGATAGAAACGGTCGCGCGCGGCGCGCAGCGCAGCCTTGCGTCCGGCGGATGCGTTTTCGCGCTCGGCCTCAACCATCCGTGTGAGTGTTCTGGCGAGGTCGGGATTGGTGAAGATCTCGCCCGGCTTCCATACCTTGCCTCCCGGCCTGTACACCTTCAAGCTCGATGGATACTTGCCCAGCTTCTTCGATCCGTTGATGGCGCGGGCGAGGCGATCGTTCAACGGGAAGCCGTCGCGCGCCATTTCGATGGCAGGCGCGAGCACCTCGCCGAACGTCATCGTGCCCCAGCGCTCAAGCATCACGTACCAGGAGTCGATCACGCCGGGCACCGTTCCCGACAGCAGCCCATCGCTATCGGGAAGCGTGCCGTTGTGGTTGCGCTTATACCAGTCGATCGTCGCGAGTTTGGGAGCCGTGCCTTCCGCGTTCAGCGAGTACGGCTTTCCCGAAACCGCGTCGTAGACGAGCAGAGTGGCGTCTCCGCCAATACCGTTGTTGTTGGCATCCACCAGACCCAGCACGGCTTGCGCGGCGACAGCCGCATCAAACGCATTGCCGCCCCTTTCGAGGATGCGCGCAGCCACTTGCGTGCCTTCCGGCTTCATCGACGACACCGCCCACTGGCGGCCTCGAACAACCGGCCTCGTCGTCGGAGGGAGCTTCTGGGCCAGCATCGGCGCCAGAGCCAGAAAGAGAACAAAGGCCAGCTTCATCACTGGAGCAGTATACTTCAGCGGGACTTGTGAATGGCGTCGCCGATACGTCGCATCCACGCGAGTTCGTCCTCGTTCATCGGCCCGAGGTCGAGCGCGGTGAGCGCATGCTCGGCTTGCTCCATGTTGGCCGTGCCGGTCATGCACACATGCACCGCCGGATTCGAGAGAACGAAACGGTAGCAGTCGGCCGCGGTGGGAACCCGCTCGCCCCCAGGGACTCGCTGGCGATCGAGCAGTTGGCGCCAGCAAGTGGCCGTGTAGCTCACGACGCCAGCCCCCGCGTCGCTCAACGCGGGGAAGACCTCCGTTTCGCATCCCCGATGGACCGCATTGTACCGGCCGTGAAAGACATCCGGCGGACCGCCCGCCACGGAGGCAAAGATCGAACGGTTGTGCGCCGACATCGCGATCCAGCCGATCTTCCCCTTCTCCTTCAGACGTGCACAGGCCTCGAAGATCCGCGGCGGCGGCACCCGATTCCAGAGCCCCAGCAGCAGGATATCGGCATAGTCGACGCCCGCCTTCTTCAATCCGCGATCCAGACTCACTTCAAGAAAGGACGCCACCGGCGTGTAGGACTGGACGACGAAGACCATGCGGTCGCGGTGAGCACGAAGGTTGCGGACCGCCTCGGCAAAAGCCGGGCGGCGGAAAGATCCGAAGTAGAAATAGTTGAGGCCTCGTTCAAACGACGCTTCAATCGCCTTGGTGGGCATGCCGTAGGACGCCGAAAGCCCGAGTGAGCCCACGCGCATACCGGTGCGGCCGAGGATCCTCGAGCCAAACTGTTTCGCGTCGTCCATCGGGGCCAACTCTCTACTACGAGAGTTGGCGATAGTAGGCGATCAAGTCAAGGGGGGGAGGTGTCTTCCCCATCGTCCTCAGAAAGCCGGCAACCTGACCTCGATGATGGGTCCCGTGGTTGACCACGTGAAGCAGGATCTGCCACAAGGGGGTGCGAAAAGAATCGCCCTTGAGATTGCGGTACTCGATCACCCCCTGCAGGTGCTCTTCGTCGAGCGCGGCCACATAGGCCTTCCATTGTTCATGGAGCGCCGGCCAGCCGTTCTGCAGCACTTGGAGATGCATGTCCTTGTCGACATCGATGAAATGCTCCGGAACGCGGCTCTCGATGCGGGCAAGCCAGATGCGATCGGCGGCGAAAACATGGACGAGCGTGCCGAGAACGCTCTTGTCCGCGGTGCCAAAGTCCCTCGTGAGTTGTTCGGGTGTGAGTGCGGAGGCGGCTTCCACCAGCAGCGCGCTGGCCCAAGCCGTGTAGTGGATGTGGTGGCGAATTTGTTCGAGCATACCGGTCAATCTTCGTCGTGACTCGAAGCAAGCCGCGTGATCACGCCCATGTCTTCCAGCGTGGTGACATCGCCCGCCACCGTATGCGATGTGACGATCTCGCGGAGCAGACGCCGCATGATCTTTCCGGAACGCGTTTTCGGAAGCGCCTCGGTGAAGCGGATCTCCTCGGGACGCGCGAACGGCCCGATCTCATGCGCCACCCATTGCCGTAGTTCTTTTCCGAGCACGTCGTGATCGTAGTCGCCCTTCTTCAGGGTCACGAAACAGCACACCGCCTGCCCGGTGATTTCGTGCGGCTTGCCGACCACCGCGGCCTCGGCGACAGCATGATGCTTCACCAGCGCCGATTCGATCTCCATGGTGGAGAGCCTGTGGCCGGAGACGTTCATCACATCGTCGACGCGGCCGAGGATCCAATAGTAGCCGTCCTTGTCGCGCCGCGCCGCATCGCCGGTGAAGTAGGCTCCCTGCACCTTGCCCCAATACTGTTCGGCATAGCGATCCGGATCGCCCCAGATGTTGCGCAGCATCGAAGGCCACGGACGGCGAAGGATCAGGAATCCCTCCTTCTCGTCGCCGACAGGGTTGCCTTCAAGATCGACAATTTCCGGAAGCACGCCAGGCATGGGAAGAGTACCCGATCCCGGCTTCGTGGGAACCGCGCCCGGCATCGGCGCAATGAGGATGCCTCCGGTTTCCGTCTGCCACCACGTATCGACGATCGGGCAGCGCTCTTTCCCGATCACGCGGTGGTACCACGTCCACGCCGCCGGATTGATCGGTTCGCCCACGGAGCCGAGCAAGCGCAGGGAAGACAGGTCGTACTTCTCCGGCCACTGATCGCCTTGCCGGATGAGCGCGCGAATGGCGGTGGGCGAAGTGTAGAAGATGTTCACCTTGTAGTTTTCGACGATGGACCACCAACGGCCAAAGTCGGGCGTGTCCGGCGCGCCTTCGAACATGAGCGTAGTTGCTCCGGCAGAAAGAGGCCCGTAGACGATGTAGGAGTGGCCGGTCACCCAGCCGATGTCGGCCGAGCACCAATAGACGTCTTCGTCGCGAATGTCGAAGACCCACTTCATGGTCATCGTGACGTAAGTGAGATAACCGCCGGTGGTGTGGAGAATGCCTTTCGGTTTGCCGGTAGTGCCGGAGGTGTAGAGCACGTAGAGCGGATGCTCGGCGTCGAGTTGCTCGGCGGGACAGTCATCGTTTGAAGCAGCGTCGAGATCGTGCCACCAGTGATCGCGGCCGCTCTGCATCTTGATATCGGAGTTGGTGCGTTTGACGACGACGACGTTCGTCACGCCGGGACACTCAGTGAGCGATTCGTCGACCGCGTCTTTCAGGCGAACTTCTTTGGCGCGGCGCCAGCCGCCATCGGCGGTGATGACAAGCGTGGCGTCGAGATCCTGAATACGGGCCTTGAGGGCTTCGGCGGAGAAACCGCCGAACACGACTGAATGAATCACGCCGAGGCGCGCGCAGGCGAGCATGGCGATCGGCAGTTCCGGGATCATCGGCATGTAGATGATGGCGCGATCACCGGCTTTGTAGCCTTGGGACTTGAGAACGTTGGCGAAGCGCTGCACCAACCGGTGGAGTTCGCCGTAGGTGATGGCGCGCTTGTCGCCGGGTTCGCCTTCCCACAGGATGGCGACTTTGTCTTTG
>JBGSME010000428.1:0-3381 GCA_041740335.1 Bryobacteraceae bacterium
CCGGTCGAGCAGTTGCACCACCCGCTTCTTTTCTTCGAGGGCCAAGAACAGATCCTTCAGCCGTTCCTTGGTGAGGCGCAACTCGAAGTCGACCAGGTTGGCCGCGCCCTCCATTCGCACTTCGGGCTCCAAATCCAGATCCAGCAAACCCTTCGCTTCAAATACGATCAGTTTCTTCAGAATGTCGTCGTAGGCAGCGCTCTCCGCCTCGAGCCGACGCCGCAATTCAACGCGCGCCTCGGCAATCACCCATCCGGCAAAATGCGCGTTGATGTAATTTCGGATCGAATCGAGTTCGTCCTGGCGTAGCGCCTCATCCAACTGGACCACGTGATTTCGCACGAGCCGGTCTTGCGTCACCACCACCATCAGAACTCGCCGGTCACCCAATCCCACCAATTGGACCTGCTCAATGGTTTGCTTTTCCGCGGGAATTGCCGCCGTCAACGCCACGCTGCGCGTCATCTCCATCAGCAGATGGGAACAGCATGCAATCCGGCGCTCCACGGATCCCGCTTCGTGCAGCGCTTCGCGGATACGCCCCACTTCCATCTTGTGGACGCGGCCCTCGGGAATCGTCTCCACAAACGCCTGATAGGCTTTCCCGGTTGGCAAGCGCCCCGCCGAGGTGTGGGGCTGATGCAAATAGCCGTCCCGGTCCAGTTCGGCCATGATGTTCCGGATGGTGGCGGGACTCATCCCGTGCCGCCCCTGGCGTGAAACGTCGCTGGACGCCACGGGCTGGCCGGTCTCAATGTAGGCGTGGACGATCGAACAAAGAATCCGTTGGCTACGTGCAGGCAAACCCCGGCTTGCCGTCGCATCGTGCGACCGCGTTCGATCCTCCCCGTGATTCGGATGCTTACCCATGTCCGGCCCGTACAGCCCTCTTCTCATTGTAGGTAAGCTGCAAAACGCCGGTCAAGGTGGTCTCCGTGTGCTTGGGGCTTCCCAGCGCCGGTCCGGGCGCCAAGTTGACTTCGGCCAGGGCCGGAGGGGGCGAACGGGACCGGGGTTTGAGTGGCGAAAGCAAGCCTGCCACAGAGGAAGCGATCTCCATTGATGGCGGGTATTTCGGAGACGGCAACGACAGTACTGCCAGTGCTTGGTGCTGTCGCTCCGGGTCCGGTAGGGCGTGACGGCGATTGCGATGTATTGGTGTAAAACGCCAGCACCGAGAATCAGCGCCTGACCTTGGATTGGTCTGAGGCGCTACAATAGCGTCCGATGACCCCGCAACAAAAAGCCGAGAGCCTCGGCATCGTATTCGAGAAATCCACTCCGGGCTACCTGAACCTCTGCGTTCGCTCCGGGAACCAACTCATCACCTCCGGACACGTGAGCGGCCGGAAAGGCAAGCTGGGAGCTGGCGTTTCCACGCAGGAAGGCTACGAAGCTGCGCGGGATTGCGCTATTCGCATTCTGGTCTCCGTTTGGAATGCCCACGGATCCCTAGATGGGCTCCGCGTCCTGAAGGTGCTTGGATGCGTGAATTCGGCGCCCGATTTCATCGAACAGCACCTTGTGATCAACGGCGCAAGCGATGTGTTGCACGAAATATTCGGCAAGGAATCGGACGGCTACCACGCCCGGTCGGCGCTTGGATTTGCGTCGCTGCCGACGGGTGTCGCTGTCGAAGTCGAGGCGATCTTTGAAATCAAAGAGGGGTAGGGGACGTAGGATGGAGAACGTGCCGCCGGGGCTTGGGGTGGTAGACGAGTGTGACTTGGTGGAGGCGGTTGGGATATAATGGAAGGATTGTTGGTCGCGGGCGCGTAGCTCAATTGGCAGAGCAACTGACTCTTAATCAGTAGGTTGTAGGTTCGATTCCTACCGCGCTCACCATTTCGAATCAATCACTTGCGGGCTTCCGGCCATGCCCTTTTCGGCGTGGTGGTAGCAAAAGTGGTAGCAACATCCATCCAAATTTCGGAGGGGGCCTTTTCGTGCCTGTTTCCCGACCAATACGCATCCCCTGAACGAAAACAAGCCTGATCGACCTCAGTGGGCTATTCTCTTGTAAATGGGTACTCGGATGAGTGACGATGAGTTCACCGAACTGCTAAGCAAGAGCGAGGGATCCGCGCTCGACTTCAAGGCGACCGCCTACGACCTCTCGCGGGAGGGTGACAAGGCTTCGCTGATCAAGGACGTCCTCGCCATCGCAAACACCCCCCGCGATTCCGACGGGTACATACTTCTCGGCGTTAAGAAGTTTCCAGACGGTACTACTGACCTGATCGGTCTGAACAGTGTACCCGATGGCGCGGATCTTCAAGGTCAATTCAGAGACAAGGTCCACCCGATACCTTCCTTCAGCTTCGAAGTCGTTACCTTCGGCCAGCAGACCTTTGGGCTGATCCGTATTCCGGCTGAACGTCGTGGCCCGTGCGTCCTGACGAAGGACTATGGGCCGTTGAGACAGCGCGCTGTCTACTTCCGCCGCGATTCAATGAATGATGTGGCCACACCAGACGAGGTCGCTAGAATCGTCGCGTGGATGCAGAACCCTGCGGCCCCGATTGAAATAGACCACGAGGAGCCTTGGGCAGCATTCCTACGATCTACCCAGAGCTTTCGTAGTGCGCAACGTTTCATCCTCCTAGCCTCTATGCCCAGGGAGACATTCTTACCTGAGGCGGGTGTCCTGGGTGCGATTCCCTGGACCGCGGTGATCGACCTTGATCCTCGCAGCGAAGAATGTGGTTTGTTGAAAGCCGCGAGCCCATACTTAGCGAAGCATCGAAGCGTGCATAAGCTTGTCCTAACTGACCGAGTAACCATCAATAGGGACCACGCAACGTACTGGATCTTTGCAAGAGGGCTCGAAGGTCGTGCTGCGACGATTGCGGATGGACCTTGGAACCAATGGTTGAAACGCAGCCAAGCCGATCTGCACGAGCAACTTCGCCGTCTCGGAACCGCGATCCTGCCGGAATCGGGGATCTGTGTGGTCACGGCCTACGATGCCAACTGCCTGCCTCACCTCCAGTCCATTCTCCAGAGCCTGATCGGCATTTTCGGCGAGGCCATGTCCGTCGTTGTCGTGGCTCCTGACAGCACCGTGTTTGCAAGTCTTGCGGGTCAGTTTGAAGCAGAACTGATCTCATTGAGTTTGCACGACTTGTCCTGCGGTGTTGAAGCTACCGCCATGACACCACCCGACGGGGAGCCTCGAATGTTGCCCATGCAATCGGGCGCATCGATTCGACTGAAGTCCGAAGACGCACTTTGGCTCGAAGAAGAGATGGAACTCCTGTATCTGGACGCTGGCACGACGCCGCCAATCGATCGCTCCGTCGGCCGGGACTTCCTCCTCGGTGCACCGATTTCATGGTACGAACTGGGCTTGCACTATGACGTCGATCGAGATCTCGCCGT
>JBGSME010000429.1:0-5622 GCA_041740335.1 Bryobacteraceae bacterium
GCCCGAATCAGAACCGCCTCATGTAGCAGTCGCCTCGCCTCGTCCGGCGGTGTTGGCCGCGACTGCCGGATGACCATCGCCGCCGCTTGCCAGTTGTTGAGCCAGACGAACCGTTCGATGAGTGGGAGGGGGGCGGAGGGGAGCGGCGAAGGCGCAGACGGCCCCGCCGTCGCCAGTGCATAAAGCAGCCCGGCGACTGCTGGGAGATAATACTGCGGCCTGCCCAGTCGTGCCAGCATCGGAGACTACTGCTTCGTGGACGCTCCGAAGGCTACTCGGCATTGTACAGCAGGCTGACGGCAACCGGGCGAGCCTCTTTTGCGGGTATTTGCCGATTCCGGCGAACCTTTCCGGTGTGCCAGCCCTTGTGGTCGATAGAACCGCACGGAGATCGAACGGTGCCTAAACGACGTGAATGCGACAATGAGCAACTTCCGGTGGTGAAGCTATTGGCCGGTCCCCCGCCGCCCGGGTTCGGCTACGAACCGGTGCGGTTCATACGGGACCTCGTCCGGCTTGAGCCCGGGGCGGCGATCAGCTACGTGATTGACCTTGCTGGCGAATCGGAGGTTCGAATTCAGGTCGAGCCTTCAAGGTTTGTAGGCTTGGCGGTGGCTAGTGGCTCGGAGCCGGGGCAGCTTAGCCGGAGTGGTCTACAGGAGCCGCCCGTTGAGGTGACTCTTCTCGCCCACGCCTTTCAAGTACCCAAGTCGGGGTGCTACGAGTTCATGCTGACCAACGGGGGCCGAAAGGGAGTCAATCTCACGTTCCGACTCTCTACCGCGCGGGGCATGTCAGGTGAGTCATCGAGCAGACCGTCCCCGGCCGCGTCTGCCCGTTCGAATTGGTCGGTTCCATAAGAACGGCCCAAGCGCATACGCTCTTCCTGGTGTCGGGCTGCTGGACGGTCCGGTCGTGCACTTCCGTCGTGGACGGATCAAAGGGCGCCTTCCCCTTGCCAGGCTCGCCGTTCCTGCTTCGATACACCAATGAGTGCACGAATCCATAGGAGCGGATCTCACAACGCTCAGTGAAGGCGACGGTTTCACGGACTTCTGGTTGGATTCGCGCGGAGTTTCGGCCTGGAAACAGTGCAAAACGCAAGCTCTATCGACTACGGGCCCGCGATGCTCGCTGAAATGATCGGCGACAGGAACCGAAGACATTGTGTGGCACACCAATAACCTCCTATGAGCCGGACCCTATCTGAAACGTCGGTGGTCGGCGGTCTGGCCGATGAGGTCTGCAGCCGTCTCACGCGGAAGCTGATTGGAACGCTCCAAAGCTTGAACAACGGACTCCTTTCCGGCGACGATTCCTGTCTGAAGAACACTTGTGACGAAATCTGCATCCAAGTCCAATTTCAAGAATCCTTCTACTGGGACGTTTACGACGAGACCGTTCGGCGGCTGGCGGCTTCCTGCGTCGAGAATCTGCTACCCCACGAACGCGAAGCTATTTGGCTCCAGACGACAGCAGCAGATGACTCGTTCCGTGAAGATGAGTTGTGGCACCACTCCTACCCGGTCACGAATGAGGAGATTGTCGACTATTTGGTTGATGAATTCGTCTACAGGGAGGCCGGAAACTGGAGCAATCGCCGAATTCGGTACTACTTGGACCGTGCCATCGGCACTGACTGATATCGCGCCTACAAAAGCATCGGGCTCGCGTGCAGCCTGTGGGACTGTTCGGAAACCACGCACAACGAACCGCGCGGTGAGTATTCGTGTTCGCACGGTGGTGAGCCGCACCGTCCACCCAGCCTGAACACCACCGCCCTCAACGGTGCCGGGCCAGTGGGCGCAGGCGCATCGGAAGAATCCAAACTCGGCAATCTGGGATCTCGGTACGCGGCTACTTATTATTCCGAATAGTTCACAGAGACGGTCTGGCTGCTGGTGCCGATTGTGATTTTTAGCTGCACCAACGGCGTCCCGATATTGCGAAGAAAGGGCGCGCGGAAGTTGACCTGATACAAGCCCGGAGTACCTTGTGCACCGGCGTACAGTATTTCTGAAGCGATGTCGCCGAGCTTGACTTCGACCGGCGCGACAATCTCTCCTGTGCTCGCATGACCAGTAGGTGCTTGAGGGCGCGTCCTTCCACCACCGGTGAAAATGACCGACAGAATGTCGCCTGCGTAGACAGGATTCTCGCCCGACACATAAGAGCCCCTCGAAGCGTTGTAGATCAGAGGATAGCTCCTGTCATCTCTGAAGACTGTCGGTGCCGCATCCACGATCTCTATGCCGAATGGAGCACTCGATGCCTCCACTTGGTTGCTGTCTGCTCCGCTGCTGAGCCGATCAACGATAAGCTCGGCAGGCCCTTCAGCAAGCTCGCCGGGGACCAGGAAGTTCATCTGCGATGGACCGGGTGTAGAACTGCTGGTCCAGGCAAAGTAGAGCGGCGCTTGCCACCACTGCCTTTGATCACGATTCCGGATTCTGATTTGACAGCCTGCCAAACGTGTTGGCAAGGGAATACCATCTGCTTGGTTGGCGGTACTGGTCGAGACGGTTTTCTGGCCGCATAAATGCGAACCGAACAGCTGTAGAACTTGCAATTGAGCAATCTTGGCTACGGCAATCTGATCGAGACCAGCGAGCCCTGTGACTGTCGGCTCGATTGGCGCGGGCGTGGTGACGTCGATTTTAAACGAAAGTTCGAGGCCGGAGACGCTGACTACCCCTTCATGGGCCCCTGCAAGACCGAAAGGTATGGTGAATTCAATCGCGCGGCCGTTGCTCGCGGCCGGCACGATCCGGTCGGCAATGCGCGATCCGTAGCTGATCTTTGGATTCACCGGACAATCCGTGCAGTCGATGGAAACCACCTTCCCAGCCTGCCCACGTACTGCAGTTTGAGTCAACACCGGCCTCAACAGCACCCACACCTCATTGAGCGGGGCACCGATCGAGCCGGTTGACAACATGACATACTTTCCTCCAGCACCCTTGACAGGAACGCCGGGAGGAGACCGCGATGGCTCGACGACGATTGAGCCGGCCCCGTCTCTTACCATGAAAAACCCGCGGCCTTGCGGAGTCTCCATGGCAAAGAGATACTCCCCGTTCTGCCCGGCCGAGTAGGCACGGACGTCAGCGAGCTTGAACCCGCCGATATTGTCAGGATCCCCATTGAGAAGAGGGCTGACCACGGGCACAGCGAAACGGCCGTCGGGGACGTTGACCATCTTCCAGCGACCACCTTTCTCTTTGTAAAAGAAGGTGAGACTGTCAGCAGTGGATACAGTCCCTCCAAAGCCCGAGGCGTCGCCAAACTCTTCAAAGCCACTGATGGCAACTGTCTCCTCTCCGGTAAGCTTGCTCTTTCTTCGTAACCGCTTTGCTCCGGTTGCAGTCTGGTCACCGTACCATACGTACCTGTCGGTCATCTGACCGACGTAGAATATGGCGCGATCTTGCTCTTGGCGAGTAAACTTTACTACTCGGCCATTGACATCAAGATAGTACTGGTCCATCAGGGCCGTAGCGCTGCTTTCACCCAAAAAAGCGATCATGACCGGACCAGACCCGCTCTCGCGGAGAGCGTGGGTGTGGAAGTACTTTGTGTCCTTTGTACTCCCTGCATCAACTACACTTACAAACCCGTCGAATGCGAGCAGCGGCATGGGTGCGGTACCAAAGCCCACTTCCACCACCGACCCGAACTTAGGAGACCTAAGCTGGGGGTGAACGATAGGAAAGACTGGGGTTCTTCGCTGGCTCGAAATCCACGGGTGCAGAGCACCCGAGAACCCCTTGCCCCCGTTCATCACGGGGGAATCCCTAGAGACTAGGACCTCACTCGAACCATCAGCTCGGTGGTGAACCACCGACTCAGCTGTTAGAACAAACACCCCCCCGTTTCCATCCGCAGTCATCGAGATGACTGGCGAGGCAAATGAAAGCGGGGCAAAGACGTGCCCCCCAGCGCCTAGAACGGCACCAGCGTTCAAGGGTTGCACCTCCGCGTAGTGCGGAGCACCCTTCATTTGTTTTGTGGCGCTGCCACCGCGCGGAGTACTGACGTCGAGGGCCTGTCCAAATGCCATTCCCGGGTGAATCGCGATGAGGATGGTGACGGCAGCAAAGGCAAGTCCAGGAGGAATTCGATCAGCCATCGGGAGCGTAACCTTCATTGGGCGGAACCTCGTAGAGAGTGACCTGATTCTATCATGGGCGCGAGTCAGATGGCCCTCGCTCTCGCTGCCGACAGATGGCACATGTTTCGACACGCTCCAGCCCAACGCCGCCGGTTCAAAGCCGCCGCCTTGCGAGTACCTTCGCCCCAAACGGCGCAGTAGCGAAACCCGGAATGCCATTGATGAGGTGTCGGGCCATTTCGAACCGCCTTGTTTTCTCCTACTCGATCACACTTCCCCAAGCCGTTGATCGCACAAGGACCTTGATCGAGCAAACGCCTGGCGACAATGCCGTTTCCCTCACGCCTCCAACCGCACCACCCGCTTCCCCGCCAGCCAATGCGCGACCGCCGTGTTCACGATCGCATTCAACGAAGTACCCCGCTCCTTCGCCGCCCGCTTCAGAACCCCCAAACACGCCTCGCTCAACATCACGCAAGTCTCCCCCGCCTTAGGCTCCCGGATATCCACCAGCGGACTCCCCTTCAAGTCCACCTCCGCCACGGCGTCCATCACGATCTGACTCAAATCCCCCCGATACTGCGTCTGCGTCCGCACCGGACCATTCAAACTCTCCAGCAGCCGGATCGCGAGCTTCGTCATCTTCGGCCCGCCCGACCCAGCCGCCTTCTTCTTCGGCTTCGGCTCCGCAGCCACCGGCATCAGGCGCACAACGTTCGGCTTCCGTTCCATCTTTCCTGTCAGGGTACGACAAACACCGCACCCCGCACCAGGACCCGGAAGCGTTCAACGTCAGCGCGTCTCCAGGTATGGCCCCTCGAACAGCAGATCGCGATTCACCCGCACATTGAACCGATACCCGATCGGCACCTTGATCGTCGGCTGCACGTTCAGATTCCGCCGCGTGATCTCCGCCCCAATCTGCGACATGTTCCCCGCCGCCGCGCTCCCCGCAATCTCAGCCGGACTCGGATACGTGAACACCGTCCCCCGCCGCTGCTGCGAAAGCTGGAACGCCGCGCTGAACATACTCGTCAGCGCCGCGAACCCGATCAGCCGCCGGTAGTGATTGTCCACTTCGAACCGCAGCCCGGCGTACCCCCGCGCATCCTGCCCCACCATCCCCTCCAATTCCACAGACGAACCGTCCGGATAGATGAGCCGATTCCAAACCACCTGCACGCCATCCTGCCCGAAGCCGACCTGCGAATGGTACACGCCCACCAACCGCGAACCTTGCGGGATCAACAGGTGCTCCCCGGTCGCAGTGTCGTAGACATGCTCGCGAACCAGCGCCTTCACCTCGCCCGGCAGATCCGAATTAATCGCCTGCTCCAGAATCGCCGGAATGTCCCACCCCGCTTTGATCTCATACTTCCCGAGCGGCTCCACGCGACTCGCCGCGAGATACCGATCACCCGCCCGCCGCCGCGCCAACCACGCCGACTTCTCGTCCTGCGCATTCTGAAGCCGATACTCCTCGGCCTGGCTCACGCCCGATCCACCACCAA
>JBGSME010000430.1:0-2115 GCA_041740335.1 Bryobacteraceae bacterium
AGCGGGGATACATGAAGTTGCCGCGCGCGGTGCGCGGGTTGGCGGGCGGTTCGAAGGCGCGGATGAAGGAGGCCGGGTCCCCTTCGGCGCGGACGGCTTCGACATCGACGAGTTGCGTTGTCTGAGCGGGGGCGAGGGAGACCGTGAGAGCTAGTAAGAGATCGAAGAGAGGTCGGGAGTGTCGAGCCATTTCTGTCCTTGGAGCCTGGATTCGAGACCGAACAGGGTGATGCCGGTGGAGACGAGGGTACGTTCGATGGGGATGGGGTTGTGCTTTGTGAGGACTAGATCCTCGAACGCTTTGACCATGAATCCCCAATGATTGTGCACGTAGAGCTGGATGTAGAAACACGACGAGCGGATTGCGCCGGACTTTTCGCGAGCGGCGAAGAGATAGTCGCGCGTGAGGCCGTCGAGGTTGAGGATGGTGCCGCGGTGGCCGTCTTTGTAGCGCTCGAGGATGGCCTGGGGCTTTGGGGCTCTGGTGCCGTAGCCTTTGTTGATGCGATGGGAGAGAGCGGCGTCCAGAAGATCCTGCGACCACTCCCCTGCCCTGCCGAGTTTCCAGACTTCCTCGCCTTCGACGCAGCGGATGGAAGCGATGCCGGTCTCGCCGCCTTTGCGTTTTTCCGCTATGGCCTGCATGAGCTCGATGGCGTGATAGCCGTGTTCCTCGAGATCGGAGAAACTGACGGCGAGGACTTCGTCGAGTTCGACACCTTTGTGGAATTCGAGGGGCGGACGACGCCAGGTGAGGGGAAGCGAGGATCCGCAAAAGAGCGGGATTTTCATATCCTTGACGCGATCGTACATGCGGCGGGCGTCTGCCCAATCGTAGGCGAAGTACTTGTCGTGGAACAGGGGGACGACGCGGCCGTCTTCGCGCATGACGCGGGTGACTTCGTCAAAGCGTTTGAAGCGGGGATACATGAAGTTGCCGCGCGCGGTGCGCGGGTAGTCGCCGTGTTCTCCGATGACTGCGACGGCATCGACGGCGAGTTTGGAACCGCCGAGACGCAGCGCGGAGGCGACATCAGGATAGATGGTAATGCGGTATTCGGCGGCTTGCTCGCGAGCCATGTCGTTGACGGGGAATTGGTCGACGTAGAACGACGCTGCCTGGAGCCGCGGGCGGTGGCTGACACCGTTGAGGCGATAGCCTTCGAGGAAGCGGCTCATGAAGACGTCGGAGTGGGAGTTGGGGAAGTAGACGTTCATGACGACGGCAACTCTGGGGCGGCGGGATTGCGCGAGGGCGGCGGCGGGGGTGAGGAGGATCGCGCGGCGTTGGATCATGAGAGGCTCTAGCGATTATATTGCGGGTTGCGGGGCGGGATACACCGGTGCCTGTGTTAGTCGAAATTCTCGTGCTGGCGTTGGCGGCGCCGGTGTGGGCGGAGCAGCTCGAACAAGCGGCGTTCGGTTTGTTGGAAGCTACTTCCTTTCCCCGATTGCCGCGGTTGCGCCGTCCAGGCGGGCGAGGGCGAACTGCGGATTCACGAAGGCTTTACCGAGGACGAGGTTTGCGACGTGTTCGCCTAGAGCCGGACTGAATTTGAAACCGTGGCCGGAGCCTCCGCCGGCGATCCAGATGCGATCGCTACCGGGCAGACGGTCTACGATCAGGCCGCCGTCGGGGCTCATTTCGTACTGGCAAACGCGGGACTCAAGGAGCGGCGCGCCGTCCAGAGCGGGAAAGCGCATGACGAGGTAGCGGCGGATGGAGGCCAAGGCTTCCGCGGAGACGGCACGGTCGGCTGTGGTGGGATCGATTGGATCGCCGGGTGTGTCCTGGGCTACTTTGAATCCGCGCCATTGAGAGCCGGGAATGCCATAGAAGCGGACGGGGCTGTTCTCGACCCAGGTGGGAAAGGCGCTTTCTCCGAAGCGCTCGTCACCGGCGGGGGCGCCAAAGTAGAAGATCTCCTGGCGAGTGGCGGTGATGCGTCCGCGGAGGTGTTCGGGAAACAGTTGGGGCAGCCATGGTCCGCAGGCGAAGACGTATTGGTCAGACGGCCAGCGGTCCAGGTTGGCGGGGTCGCACGATAGTTGGTGGTAGTGGCCGCCTTCGACGACGAAGGCTTCCATGACGGCTTGGCAGGCGCGACGGGCGAG
>JBGSME010000431.1:0-3447 GCA_041740335.1 Bryobacteraceae bacterium
CTGGCAATCCGCTGGTGATTCGATAGCCCATGTCGGCGTAACCGCGGAGGCGGCGCTCATACATTCGAGCCAGCATGAGAACGTTCGAGTCCACGTAGTCATAAACCTCGACTCCGCGTTTGTTGTCGTGCAACCGATGAAGCCGGCCGACGTACTGTTGCAGGGTCCCCTTCCACGAGATCGGCATCGCCAGGAACAGCGTGTCCAGGCGCGCGTCGTCGAAGCCTTCGCCAATGTAACTGCCCGTGGCAAGGATGACTCGCTGTTCGGTGTCGGGCACGTTGGCCAACGCCTCGCTGATCGCCTTGCGCTGCTTGCGACCCATGCCGCCCTTCAAGACGAAAACGTTGCTCACAACGCCGGATAGCTTCGATTCGAAGTGGGCCAAGTGCTCCGTGCGTCCGGTTAGCACGAGCGGCGACCGCCCTTGCCGGACCGCACGAATCAAGTCCTGCGTGATGAGTTCGTCCCGGGCTGAGTCGGCAACGAGGGCGGCATACACGTCTTGAATGGTGATGTCAGTAGGCTCGCCGCGCATGCGGAAGTCGGTGATTCTCGGAATCACGACGTGCTCGAAGGGATTCGTGTCGTTCATCGCGCGGGCGCTCATCGAAAACCGGGCTGGGCCGCACTGCATGTACATGATCGGGTGGTGGCCGTCCTTACGAATGGGCGTGGCCGTGAGTCCAATCACGTACTTCGCCTTTGCCTCGCGCATTACCTTCTCGAAGGTGACGGCCGATAGATGGTGGCATTCGTCGACGATGATGTGCCCGTAGTCGGCCACGAAGTCCTTCACTTCCTGATCGCGGTAGAGGCTCTGGATCACCGCGACATCGATCTTGCCGGTCCTTTTGGTCTTGCCTGCTCCGATCTGCCCGATGTCGTCGATCGGGAGATCGAGGAACATCGCGAGGCGCTCGCGCCATTGATCAAGGAGTTGCTGGCGATGGACTAGCACCAGCGCATTGACGGCTCGCTTGGCAATCAACCAAGCTGAAACCGCCGTCTTACCGAAGGCCGTTGGTGCACAGAGAAATCCGTCGTCATGCTGAGTGATCGCATCTACCGCTTCCTGCTGCTTCTCGCGTAGAATGCCATGAAACGCGACTTCAATTGGTGAACCGGCGAAGCGCTCGTCGCGTACCTCCGGCTTGATCTTGAGGGATCGAAACAACTCGATCACATCCGCCAGGCACCCGCGCGGCAGCGCTATATGTTTGCCCAGATCTTCTCCGCAGCCGATGACGCGGGGTTTGTCAAACGTCGACAACCGCATGGCCTGCGCCTTGTAGAACTCAGGATTCTGGAAGGCAGCTATTCGCAGGATCCGATTCATCAAGGCTGGCGGCAAGCCCTTCTTTTCGATGTAGACCAAGCTGGATTGGACGACCGAGACCGTAGCCGGGAGAGGCCCTTCGATGGGCTTCTCTATTCGCCGGCGCGATGGCGGCAGTGTCCACGGATCCGGCTCGTCATCGTCCGCGACGCTCAAGCGGACGCCGATCAAGTCACCCTGTTTCTGCGCTTCAAGGATCAGCCTCTCCGCTTCTGCTTGTGTCATTTTTCGCAACGACGAAAGGTAGGCCCACTGGTCCGCATAAGGCCGGAGATCTGCGTCAAGGAACTCCGTGTGGTGTTCGGATCGAGGGCCCTTCTGCAGCGGCACTGCGATCAGGTTGCCGAAGCCGCCCTTGGGCATGGTGTCTTGATTCGGGAAGAAGCGGTCGTAGGAGTTGAGACCAAGTTGATGGCGGCGTTCCATCGTGCGCGTCAGCAGGAGTGCCCCGAGTTTGCGAGCAACCGTGGCGGGCATTGGCCGCTCGAAGAAGATCCAGATGTGGCCACCTTTTCCGGAGCGAGATCGTTCCAGGGCGGCGGGAACGTGAAGGTCATGGCATGTCTTCAGGAATGCCGTTGTGTCTTTCTGCCACGACTTCTTGTCAAAGTCGACGGCGAGGAACCAACAGGTTTCATCGCGAAGCAGCGGGTAGACGCCGAGAGTCTGCTTGCCCGAGAGATGATGGTGAATCGCCTGATCGGTGAGCGGAACGTACTTCCGAGTCTCTTTGTCGACTCGCTTCCGATCCTCGATGTTGGCGGCGTTGTAGGCCTTCCAGTCGCGCTGCGCCACCGGCGAGTAGCCGTGGCGGCCGTCCGGGCTCTCCCAACGCGCTGCATAGACGTCATCACGCCCACGGAATAGCGAGCGGAAGAGCTCGATCTTCTGCGGGGTTGTTAGTTGGACACATGGAAGGTTCGATGGCGCGGAGGCCACTCGCTCTGGCGCAACGGGATCGGGATCGATGTCGTTGTCGATCAGAATCTGGCGCAATCGACCGATCTCGTCGCGCAGCCGCTGGCATTCGGCCAAGAGTTCCCGTGCCGTGGCTGCGACCTCAGCGCTGTCCATCTCGCCCTCCAGCCTACGATGATTGGCGTTGCGTCGGGCGCGTAGCCCGGCCTCGCCGTTGTCTGCCCTTGAGATCAGGACCCGCGCGAACGATCCGAAGATGCGCCACCCAATAGTTCTTGGTAGAAATTGGAACGACTGGACTGGATGGGCGCATTCAACGCTTGCGCACCCGGCGCTTCAACTCGGCGGCATCAACAATCACTTCATCGTCTTCCGCAACAGGTGTTATGTCAGGCGTTAGCCTGGGCTGGCTCGCATCCGGCACCCCATACTCGGTTGCCAGATGAAGGAGCAACTCGACCGCAGACGGCGATGTTGGATGATCGCGGATAACCTTGGCGGCGTGAATCATGGTGGTCAGTCCGCCCTGAAGGCGTTTGGCCTCGCTTGCCAAGCCCACGAGGAGTTGGAAGTCTTCGTCGCGAAGAAGCCGGAACAAGCCACCCTTCGTGCGCAGAGTACACATTGGGATCTTGAAGACCGTCGCGAAACACCACCCACGTCCTCAGTTCGAGAAAGTTGTCCACTAGTGACGTATCGCCACCAGGCAGAATGACAGGTATGACCCGGAACAGCTTGTCCTTTGTCTGTCGATTGAGAGCCCGCTCGATTTCTTCGCGAAACCAACCGGCCGGGGTGGTTCTACCAATGCAGACTGCGCAAGTCTTCGCGTCTTCTAGTCCTTTCGCCATCTCCTGTTGCCAGTGTGCACCTGGAATCAGTATCCATTTGTCCAACCAGATTCGAAACTGAGACTGATCAGCCAGATGAGCGCCGAGCGCCTCTACGGCATCTGCATCGGCATGCGAATGGCTAAGGAAAACGTCGTAGCTGCGGATTCCGATGATGCCGATCAGTCATTCCGATCTCATGCCGATCAGATCGGAGCGTAGCGACGCAGGGCTTCCTCAGTGTGCGTGAGTGATCGGCATCCGTCAATAGTTTTGGCACTTTTTTTCTCGCGGCGGCAAAGAATTTGGCGTTGGTTGGTACAGTTACTTGCGCCTCGGTGTCGCGCCCGTAGCGTACCC
>JBGSME010000432.1:0-3766 GCA_041740335.1 Bryobacteraceae bacterium
CTGGACCGTGGAGGGCATCGGCCTCCATGCCTATCCGGGCCTCATCGATTCCTTGAGCCACTGGGGGATTCCGGCGTCAGTCCCGGCCGCGACGGTGGATGCGCCTCCGGCGCGAGGTCCGGAAGACCGGCCCGCTACCGCTTCATGGCTTCATGCGCAAGATCTCGTCAAGACCGGCGACCCGGCGCTATCGGAGGCTCGTGACGCTGGATTTACGACGGCGGTGGTCTATCCGCGCGAAGGGATTTTCGCGGGCCAGGGCGCGGCGATGAACCTTGCTGGAGACACGCCCGGAGCGATGGTAGTGGCCTCGCCCACCGCGATGTATGCACGCTTTCAGACCAGCAGTTCCAGTAGTTTTCCCAATTCCCTGATGGGCGTGATCTCATATGTACGCCAGATCTATCTGGACGCCGGCCGGTATGAGACGGATCGGAAAGAGTACGCCGCCAACGCACTCGGGCGAAAGAGGCCGGAGTATGACCGTGCGCTCGAAGGCGTTCTCGAAGCGCCTCGCATCCTGCTGCCTGCTTCCACGCGGCGCGAGATTGCTCGTATGATCGCCTTTGCGAAGGAGCTCGGCCGTCCGGCGATTTTGTACGGCGGCCACGACGCTTGGATGTCGGCGGAGCCGCTGCGCGCGGCGGGGATGCCATTGTTGATCGACCTGAAGTGGCCGGCGCGGGCCAAGGATGCCGACCCGGATTCGCACGAATCGCTTCGCACCTTGGAGCGCTATGAGAATGCGCCGTCGGGCCCGGCGGTGCTGGCCAAGGCCGGAGTCCGTTTCGCGTTCTACTCCGGCGGATTGACCAAGGCGGGCGATCTGAGGAGCGCCGTGAAGCGGGCGATTGACCAGGGTCTCGATCGTGAGGACGCACTGCGCGCGCTGACTTCGTGGCCGGCCGCGATGTATGGTTTTGACGATCGCGCCGGTTCGCTCGAAAAAGGCAAAATCGCAAACGTCGTTGTGACCGACGGAGATCTATTCTCGGATCGGACGAAGATCCGGTACGTGTTCGTGGATGGGGTGAAGTTCGAACCATTGCGCGGAGCAGTGGAGAAGAAGGAGCAATCGCAATGAGGGTTCTCGCTGCCGTATTGACCCTGGCAATCGCCGCCTCAGCCGGCGACGTGGTGATTCAGAACGCGAAAATCCTCACCGTGACCAAGGGCCGGCTCGACGGCGCAATCCGGATCCACGACGGCAAGATTGCCGAAGTGGCCGAAAAGGTGCTGGTTCCGCCTGGAGCGCAAATCGTCGACGCCGGCGGGCAGTACGTGATGCCCGGCATTATCGATTGCCACTCGCATATCGCGAGCGACGCCGTGAACGAAAGCAGCGTCTCGGTGTCGTCGATGGCAGGCATTGAAGACATCCTCAACCCGGATGACATTGCGATTTACCGCGCGCTGGCGGGCGGCACGACAATGGCGAACGTGCTTCACGGTTCCGCCAACGCCATCGGCGGCAAATGCTCCGTGATCAAGACGCGATGGGGCAAGGATGCGCCGGGCCTTTTGTTCGACGCCGCCAAGCCCGGCATCAAATTCGCCCTGGGAGAGAATCCGAAGCGCCGCGGCGCGCAACCGGCCCCAGGGGTCGCCGAGCGGCGCTATCCGGCTACGCGCATGGGTGTGGAAGACGTGATTCGCGAGGCGTTCCTCGAAGCCAGGGACTACCAGGTAAGGATCGCGCGCGGCGAAAACCCGCGCCGCGATTTGAAACTGGAACCGCTCGTCGAAGTGCTGGAAGGCAAGCGCCTGGTGCATGCGCATAGCTATCGCGCCGATGAGATCCTGATGCTGCTCCGCGTCGCCGACGAGTTCGGCTTCAAAATCCGTACGCTCCAGCATGTACTCGAAGGCTACAAGGTGGCGAAGGAAATTGCCGCGCACGGCGCCGGAGCTTCCACTTTCTCCGATTGGTGGGCGTACAAGGTAGAAGCCTATGACGCCACGCCTTACAACGCCGCCATCATGCACAAGAAAGGCGTGCTGGTCTCGCTCAACTCCGATTCCGCTGACCTCATCCGGCACCTCAATACGGAAGCCGCCAAGGCGATGAAGTACGGCGGACTCACTGAAGACGAAGCCCTTGCGTTGGTTACCATCAACCCCGCGAAGCAATTGATGGTGGATCATCGCACCGGTTCGATCGAAGCCGGTAAGGATGCCGATCTGGTGATGTTCGACAAACACCCGCTCTCCAACTACGCGAAAGTACAGAAGGTCTGGATCGATGGCGAGATGTATTTCGATCGCGAGAAGGACATCAACGGGCGCGGCGCGCGCGAGTCCAGGCGGAAGGCGCTCCTCGAAAAACAAGCTCCGGTAAAGGCTGGGAGTAAACGATGACCCGGCTCGCATTGATTCTGATTGCGGCGGCGTGCGCGGCGCAAGACAGTACGTTCCTGCTCCGTAACGTAACAGTGCATCCGGTGACGGCGCCCGACGTTCCCGCCGCGTCGTTGGTGGTGCGCGATGGAGTGATCGCCGAAATCACCACGGCGAAGGCAAAGCCGGCCAAAGGTCTCCGCGTGATCGACGGCGCCGGAATGCACGTTTATCCCGGCATGATCGATTCCGCGACCACGCTGGGACTGACCGAAATCGGGGCTGTGCGCGAAACCTCCGATATCGCCGAGTTGGGCGACTTCGATCCGCAACTGCGCGCTGTGATCGCCGTCAATCCTTCGAGTGAACACTTTCCGGTGGCTCGCGCCAATGGAATCACCAGTGCGATCACGATGCCCGGCGGGGGATTGATCGCCGGGCAAGCGGCGCTGATCCGGCTGGATGGATGGACATGGGAAGAGATGGCCGAGCAGTCTTCCGCGGCCATGACGATGCGTTTCCCGGTGCTCACCCTGACAGCCGCTGCTGAGCCGCCCGCGCGGCCCCGCCGTATTTCCTATGCAGAGGCGAAAAAGAAGCACGACGAGATGCTGGAGAAGCTGCGTATCTTTTTTGAAGACGCCCGGCGATATCAGAAGGCGAAAGCGTCACCCGGACTCAAAGCCGATCGCAAGTTCGAAGCTATGCTTCCTGTGCTCGCGGGTAAACTCCCCGTCATTGTTCATGCGAGCCGTGAACGCGCGATCGGTGAGGCGCTCGCCTTCGCCGAACGGGAGAATATCCGCATGATCCTCGCCGAGCCGCGCGAATTCGGCAACACGTTGGCAATGGTGAAGGCGCGTAAAATCCCGGTGATTCTTGGCCCAACCTACGCGCTGCCGATTGAAGAAGACGCCCCCTACGACTCGCAGTATTCTCTCCCCGGTGAACTCCATCGGGAGGGCATCCTCTTTGCGTTCGGCTCTTTTGGTTCGCCGGATGTTCGCAACCTGCCGTATCAGGCCGCGGTGCCGGTGGCGTTCGGGCTGCCGCGCGAGGAGGCGCTCAAGGCCGTCACCATCAACCCCGCGAAGATCTGGGGTGTCGACAAAACGCTTGGCTCAATCGAAGTGGGCAAATCGGCGGACCTTATCGTCACCGACGGGGACCCGCTCGAGACGCGAACGCAGGTCCGGCAGTTGTTTATTCGCGGCCATGCGGTAAGTCTCGAGACCCGGCACACGCGGCTGTATGAGAGATACTTGAGCCGGCCCTAGATCGCACAGGAACGACCGATGAATACACGACACAAGTTCGATGCATCCGAGATCTCCCGGCGCCGGTTGTTGAGTTCAGTGCTTCTGGGTGGGACTGCGGCGGCCCGCGCCCACGCGCAGGAGGCGTGCGCCGCAACATCCTCCACAGGCTT
>JBGSME010000433.1:0-5876 GCA_041740335.1 Bryobacteraceae bacterium
CCGAGCTCAGTTGCGTTCTTACCCGCGATCAGTTCGGTGAGCGCGCTGCCGGCCGCAATCGAGGCGGTACACCCGCGCGTGAGGAACCGAGCTTCGGCCACGCGGCCGCCTTCGAATCGCGCCGAGAGCCGCATCATGTCGCCGCACGCCGGGTTGCTCACGTTCACCACCACCGCCTTCTCGCCCAACTCCCCGACGTTGCGTGGATTCTGAAAATGCTCGAGCAGTTGGGGGCTATGCATGGCAGCTATGTTCCAATATAGAGATTGTGCCGGGAGCGCGTCCATACTTTCGAATCCTTCGGGACCGCGTGCGGGAACGCCAGTTCAATGCGATGTTCCTGTTCGTCACGTCGCGCTGCAATTCGTTGTGCCGCACCTGTTTTTATTTCGACAAGCTGAACTCGACCGACGATCTGACGTTTGACCAGATCCGGCGGATTTCGGAAACCGCTCCCCCGTTCCGGAAACTGTGGCTTTCGGGCGGCGAACCGTTTCTGCGGCCGGAACTCGCCGAGATTGTTGGGATGTTCGCGCGGAACAATCGCATTGCCAACGTCAACCTGCCTACCAACGGATTGCTGCCGGCCAAGATCTTCGCCCAGGTGGACCGTATGCTGGCACTAGCGCCGTCGGTCTCGATCGATCTCAATTTTTCTCTCGACGGGCTGGCCAACACGCATGACTCGATTCGCGGCGTGCCGAACAATTTCACCCGAACCATCGAGACGATGCGCGAGGCGGAGGCGCGCTATCGCGGCGTGCGGCGGCTGCGGAGGAATGTGCTGAGCGTGGTAACGCGGGAGAACCATGCGGAGATGATCCGGCTGGGGCTATACCTTTTGGAGCGCGGCGATCTCGATGGGCAGTACTTCGAAGCGGTCCGCGGCGCGGCGCCGGACTCGACGCTCAAGGACTTTTCGCGGGACACCCTGGCCGCGCTCCATCGCCAGATCATGCCGTTCCACCGCCGCTACGCCGAGCGTCTGTTCGCTCATCTGCCCGCGCCGGCCCGGGCGATCGGCAAGATGTACTATCTGGGCAATCTGCGCCTCCATTTCGACCTGCACGAAAAATGCTTCGACGCGCCGGAGCGATGGCCGATGCCATGCACGGCGGGCCGGACCACAATGGTGGTGGATCACAACGGAAAGTTCCGCGCGTGCGAGATGCGCGGCATCGTGGGGGACCTGGCTGAGTTCGGCTACGATACGCGCGAGGCGCTTGCGTCGAGCGCCATGCAGGCCGAAGTGAACGCGATCCCCGGCGCCAACTGCTGGTGCACGCACAGTTGCTTCATCCAGGAGAGCTCAAAGTTCTCGCCGCGTGTTCAGTTGTTCGAGATCCCTTGGGCGTGGATCCGGCAGCGGTGGGACCGGCTGGAAACAGCACCTCTTGAAGAGATCGAACGGTTCAAGGCTTTGGATCTGGCCTGATGATTGTTGTAGCGGCAGTGATCGTGCGCGATGGGCTCATCCTGATCGGCCAACGCCGGCTCGGCGAGTGGCACCAGCTGAAGTGGGAATTTCCCGGCGGCAAGATGGAAGCCTACGAGACGCCGCGGGAGGCGTTGCGGCGCGAATTGAAGGAGGAGCTCGATATCGACGCCGACATCGGCGAGGAGCTCGACCGCTACCGCTACCAGTATCCGGGGCGTTCGGCGATCGATCTGATCTTCTTCCGCGTGGACCGGTTCGATGGCGAGCCGCGGAACCTTGCGTTCCACGACATTCGTTGGGAATCGGCTTCCGCCTTTCCGGACTACGACTTTCTGGACGGGGACGTCGATTTTGTGGTCCGCCTGGCCCAAGGGAAGTTGTGATAAAAGTTTGTCAATAAATTAACTATTCGTAATGTTGTGATATGCTGTGTCATCAGGGAGGTATTACTGATGAGACATATTCGTTGTGTCCTGGCGTCGGCTGTTCTACTACTTGTCGCCGCTTTGGCGGCGATTGCGCAGGTGGAAACCGCGCGGATCACCGGCACGCTGACCGATTCCACCGGGGCGCGCATTCCCGCGGCGGAAGTGACGTTCACCCATATTGCGACGAACTCGCCGGCCCGCACGGAATCGGATGGCACGGGGCGCTACGTCTCCCCGCCTCTACGGATCGGCGAATACAGAGTGGACGTGTTGGCGCAGGGATTCAAGCGCGTCGTGCGGACCGGTGTGGTTCTGCTGTTGAACCAGACTGCACTTCTGGACCTCTCGCTCGAACTCGGCGCCGTGAGCGAAACTGTCGATGTTACCGCCGATGCGCCATTGCTTGAAACCACCCAAGCGACGCAAGGCCAGGTGATCGACAACAAGCGCATGGTCGATATGCCGTTGAACGGCCGCGACTACATCCAGCTCGCTTTGCTATCGGCCGGCGCGGTACAGCCGATTGGGGGGCGGTTCGGCGGCTTTATCGCCGGGGGGCAACGAACCACGCAGAACAATTACATCCTCGACGGCGTGGACAACAACAATGTCCAGATCGCCGCACAGGGCCGGCAGGCCGAGTCCGTAAAGCCCTCGGTCGACGCCATTCAGGAATTCCGTATCGCGACCAACGCGTTCTCGGCCGAATATGGCCGCGCGGCGGGGGGTGTAGTGAACGTTTCGCTGAAGAGCGGCTCAAACGAATTTCACGGCACCGCATTTGAGTTCCTGCGGAACGAGAAGATGGACGCGAAGAACCTTTTCGATCCCGCGTCGCGGCCGAAGCCGCCGTTCAAGCGAAATCAGTATGGCTTCTCGGCCGGGGGCCCGATCGTCCGCAACAAGCTGTTTCTGTTCGGCGACTATGAGTGGACCCGTATACGCGAATCCCGGACGGTTACCAGCACAGTGCCCACGGCCGCGATCCGGAGCGGCGACTTCAGCGGCGCAGGCACGCAGATCTTCGATCCTTTCAGCTACAACGGAACGACGCGGACAGCGTATCCGGGCAGCGTGATTCCGGCCAGTTCGATCAATCCGATTTCGCGCGAGGTGGCGGGGTATTATCCGTTGCCGCAGATCGACGGTGCTGTGAACAACTTTGTCTTCAATCCGCCACGCCGTTCCGATGTCGATAAGTGGGACATCCGCAGCGATTACAACGCCGGGCAGAGCGACAACATCTACTTCCGGTTCAGCTATCAGCGGACCTTCGATCCCGCTTCGGCGCGGCTGCCGGGCAACGCCTATGACGACAGTGCGAACGGGAGCGACTTCGAGCACAACGGACGCAACATGGCTCTGGTGTGGAACCATGTCTGGAATCCGACACTGATCACGTCCACCCGCCTCGGGTACAACAAGTTGTTCACGGAGCGGATCTTCCCGAGTGTGACCGAGAACATCAACGCGAAACTGGGTATTCGCGGCGTCAACCAGTCACTCGCCGGAATGGGCACGATGAACCTTACCGGCTACACCAATATCGGTACGGGGGCGTTCACGCCGAATCTGGCTGACTCGCAAACGCGGCAGTTCATCACCGACACCACGTGGAACCGCCAGTCGCACAGCCTGAAGTTCGGCGTGAACTTCAACTGGCTGCAGAGCTATCTGACTAACCCGCAGCAGGAACTCGGCGTCTTCTTTTTTAACGGCAACTACACGCGGAACCCGGTGGGCAACCGGGGCGGCGACCCGTTCGCGGATTTCCTCACGGGGGTGATGTTCCAGGGCGACGTGTCGACGTCGGCGTACATGAATCTCCGGGCGCCGTTCTGGCAAGGCTACATCCAGGACGAATGGCGCGCCAGCCGGAGACTCACGTTGAATTTCGGCGTCCGGTACGAACTGAACCGCAACTGGGTGGAGACGCGCGACGGGATCTCGCAGATCGATATCAGCGATCCGGCGAATCCATTCTGGATCCTGCCCACGGCCGGAGGCTCGCGGGCGGACCGTGCTCTGATCGACGACGACAAGAACCTGATCGTGCCGCGTTTCGGTTTCGCGTATCACGTAACCGGAGGCACCGTGCTTCGCGGCGGTTACGGGATGTTCGTGGCGCAATATGAGGGCACCGGGGGTGGCCAGTTCCTCGAAGGGAATCCGCCGTTCCTGCTGCGCGTTCGCGCCTCCACCGACAGCCGCAACCCAACCCTGAATCTTCGTGACGGGATCCCGGGCGACATCCTGACACCTCGACGGGCCACGTCGCTTTCGTTTTCGACGTTCGAGCGGACGCCAAAGATGCCGGTGAGCCAGCAGTGGAACTTCAATATCCAGCAGCAACTCGGGAGGGACTGGGTTTGGGAGATCGGCTACTACGGAACGAAGGGCAACCATCTGGTGAACCGTTGGGATTCCAACTATGCGCTGCCGGGACCGGGCAACATCAATAGCCGGCGTCTGGTGACGCGGGCTCCGTGGCCAAACGAGGACTTCACGGTTGGCCCGCTGTCGTCGTTCAATGCCCATCAGTTCAACGGCAACTCACTGTTCCATTCTCTACAGACGAAGATCGAAAAGCGTTTCTCGAGCGGGTTTTCGCTGCTTTCGTCGTTCATATGGTCGAAGACGATCGGCGATGTTCAGGGATTTTCGGGATCCGGCAATACGGCCAACAGCGCCGGGCAGAATCCGTTGGATTGGCGCGCGAACCGTTCCCTGGACAATCAGCATATGGGGCGGCGGTTCGTCGTCAGCTCCATCTACGAGCTTCCGTTTGGCGGCGGCAAGAACTGGGGCGGCGGATGGAACAGAGCGGCCAACGCGATTGCGGGCGGCTGGGCAGTCTCCAGCATCACAACCCTCACCGATGGCCAGCCGATGGGTTTGTCGGTTACGGGCAATCCTTCCAACACGGGAACGTCATCGCGCGGAGACCGGCCGGACGTGGCGGGCGAGTGGCAGTTGTCGCGGGACGAGCGCACGCTGGGGCGCTTCTTCAACACATCGGCGTTCGTCGCGAACCAGCCGTTTACCTATGGGAACGCGGGAAGGAACATTCTATTCACACCGGGCAACGTGAACTTCGATCTGGCGGCTTATAAGCGTTTTTACTTCGGAGAGCGCATCCAGGCGCAATTCCGGGTGGAGGCATTCAACGCGTTGAACACGCCGTCGCTCGGAAACCCTAATGTTCAGGTGGGCAACCGGGCTTTCGGCACGATCACGTCGGCGGGACGGCCGCGGAATCTGCAACTGGGGTTGAAGCTATTGTGGTGATGTCGAAATTGGCTTCGCCGGCCGGAACGAAGCCAATCGGGAATCCTATCTTACTCCTAGATTTGCAAGGAGTTATCGGAAGATCCGAGTGGCTTCGGTCCTGCATTTTCGATGCGTGCGGCGTATTCTATTTTCAAAGAGCGAGTTGGCGCGCGGGCCAACCGGGAAGATTGTCGCATGGGGTGTCCAGTGATTCGCCAACCCGAAGGCGGGAAGTTATTGACGTGTCGCGGGTTGGCGATTTCGGAATACTTGTGACCGGGCGCAGGCTACTTCCGCAAGCGGAAGTCGATGTTGCGTTCGCGATTCAACTGGCTGGTTAGGGTGACGTCGACCAGTGTTACGGAAGCCTGGTTGTGTGCGTGGCGGGTGGTGATGTAGTGGAGTGTTCCGCCCTCGACCCAATACGCATATGCCGAATAGACCATGCCGTCTTCCATCGCGATGAGGTACACGGTGGGTTTATCGTCTTCGATTGAGCGGCGGGGCGGATCGGGGTTGGAGGGAATCGGCGCCTGGTAGGAAGAGACGGACGGTTCGGCGGAGCCGGGATCGGGAGCGCCGTATTCACGCATGACGGGCCGGGCGCGGTCCGGTTGGTAGTTTTGATTGATCACGACCGCCGGCATCTGGGGCGCTTGGATGACAACGGGGGAAGGGGCGGCGTATTGGGAGGTGTAACCGTAGTCGTAGCCGTAGCCTGCGCCATATGCGGGGACGGC
>JBGSME010000434.1:0-3509 GCA_041740335.1 Bryobacteraceae bacterium
GAGGGATGCCGCGGCGCGACATGCATCGGTTTTTAGTCGTGGAGGAGAACGACTGTCCGCGTCCTTGTACCTGCTGCGGAGGAACACGGAACCGATACTTTC
Source organism: Bryobacteraceae bacterium (assembly GCA_041740335.1). Taxonomy (GTDB): domain Bacteria; phylum Acidobacteriota; class Terriglobia; order Bryobacterales; family Bryobacteraceae; genus DSOI01. The sequence continues at coordinate 103 of JBGSME010000434.1, forward strand.
ACAAAGTCCTGAAAGCCAGGGGAGAGAGAGAGGAGATGAGTCTGAACATTAGGACCCGAGCCGCACTGGTAATTTCTTCCCAGTCGATCCGGTAGAATTTTCACATTCAAACTCATGAAACCCTTTAACTAACAGGTCTTTGCTTTATCTGCAATATACGTAGCAACTGGTATGCCAAACCAAGCCGACGTCCAATGACAGTTCCAGTACTTCCATCTTTCCTCTTCTCTCGCCATCCTGCTATGGTAAATTGTTAGACTCATGGCATCCTCGCCGCCCCTCCAACGGACACCCCTGAATGCGGTCCACCGCGCCCTAGGTGCGCGCATGGTGGATTTCGGCGGCTGGGACATGCCTGTCCAATATTCCGGCATCATAGAAGAACATCACACCGTCCGGCGCCAGGTGGGGATCTTCGACGTCAGCCACATGGGTGAAATCGAAATCCGCGGCCCTCAGGCTTTTGACTTAGTCGACTACGCCGCCACCAGCGCCGTCTCCAAGATCGCAGACGGGCAAGCTCAATACGCCGGCCTCCTTTATGAACACGGCGGCTTCGTCGACGACATCCTTATCTACCGCGTCTCTGAGGATCACTTCTTCCTGTGCGTGAACGCCTCCAATCAGGATAAGGATTTCGAGCACATCGTGGATCTGAATCAGCACAAGAACTTTGATTGCTCGGTCGACTTCGCCAGCCCGCGCTGGGCGCAACTCGCCGTCCAGGGCCCCCGCGCCGCCGAAACAGTGCAGCCGCTGACCGATACCGCCCTCTCCTCCATCCGCTACTACCGCTTCGCCGACGGCTTGCTCAACGCCGGTTCCGGGGCAACCAATATTCCAGCGCGCATCGCCCGCACCGGTTACACCGGCGAGGATTGCTTCGAGCTGTTCGTCGCCCCCGAATTCGCCGAGCCGCTGTGGAATCGCGTTCTCGAATCCGGAGCGCCCCACGGCATCAAGCCGTGCGGCCTGGGCGCTCGCAATACACTCCGCCTGGAAGCGGGCATGGCGCTCTACGGGCATGAGATCGGCCCGTCTATATCGCCGATTGAGGCGGGTCTTCATCCACGCAACGTCGACCTCTCCAAGGACTTTCACGGCAAGGCGCTCTGCGAAAAACAGCTCCGCGATGGCCCCACCCGCAAGCTCACCGGTATCGAAATGACCGAACGCGGCATCGCCCGCGACAACTACGAGGTTTTCGTCGATGGCTCGCCGGCCGGCTTTGTCACTTCCGGCTCACCCTCACCCACTCTCAACAAGAACATCGCGCTCTGCTATCTTCCCGTTGCGGCCGCCAATCCCGGCCAAACCGTCGGCGTCCAAATTCGCGGCCAGCTTGCCGCCGCCGTCGTCGTCCCGACTCCTTTCTACAAACGGCCTAAATAAGAGTAAATTCCCATGTCCACCTATCCTGAGAACTTCCGATACACCAAGGAACATGAATGGGTCTCCGTCCAGGACGGCATCGCCACGATCGGAATTACCCACCACGCCCAAAATGAACTCGGCGACATCGTCTTTGTCGACCTACCGAAACCGGGCGCGATCGTCACCCAACACGCCGTCTTCGGGTCCGTCGAGTCCGTGAAGGCGGTTTCCGACATTTACGCTCCCATCGGCGGCGAGGTCACCGAAATCAACGACGCCCTCACCTCCGCCCCCGAAAAGCTCAACGAGGATCCGCACGGCGCGGCATGGCTCGTCAAAGTCAAGCCATCATCCCCAGAAGAAATAAACTCGCTGCTTACCGCGGACGACTATCTAACCTACTTGGGAGCATCCTAACACTTTGAGATACCTTCCTAAGTCTGACGACGAACGCCGCCAGATGCTCGAGTCGATCGGCATCACTGCGATCGAAGATCTCTACTCTCATTTGCCGCAGGCCGCCCTTCTGGACAGGCCTCTGAACATAAGCCCGGGCATCTCCGAGTACGAAATCGTAGATTACTTCCGCGCACTGGGGGACAAGACTGCCACCCGGTATGCTTCCTTCCTCGGCGCGGGCGTCTACCGCCACTTCCGCCCTGTACTTTGCGATGTGGTGGTCTCCCGCGGCGAGTTTTTAACCTCCTATACGCCCTATCAAGCCGAAATCGCCCAGGGTACCCTGGCCACGATCTTCGAGTTTCAAACCATGGTCTGCCAGCTCACAGGTATGGATGCCGCCAACGCCTCCATGTACGACGGCTCGACGGCCGTGCCCGAGGCAGCCCTGATGGCCATGCGGCTCACCAAACGCGACCGTATCCTCGTTTCGCGCGCCGTTCACCCCGAGTATAGGGCCGTCCTCGACACCAATGCCCGCAATCAGCAGATGCCCGTGGTGGAGTTCGACTATGACTCCGCCGCCGGCACCGCCGACCTCGAAGATCTCGCCTCCAAGCTCAACACGGATACTGCCGCCGTCATCATCCAATCGCCGAACTTCTTCGGCTGCGTCGAAAACGTAAAAGCCGCAGCCGAACTCGCCCACAAGCACGGCGCTCTCCTCGTTGTCTGCTTCTCGGAAGCCGTCTCGCTCGGTTTGATCGAACCTCCGCGCGACGCCGACATCGTCTGCGGCGAACTCCAGTCGTTCGCCATTTCCCCTTCCTACGGCGGACCCTTTGCCGGCGTCATCGCCACCAAGGCAGCCAACATCCGCCAACTCCCCGGGCGCCTGGCCGGCCAGACGGTGGACTCAGAGGGCCGCCGCGCCTTCTGCCTCACACTGGCCACTCGGGAACAACACATCCGCCGCGAAAAGGCCACTTCCAACATCTGCACCAACCAAGCCTTGATCGCACTCATGGCCACCGTCTTCATGACCGTGTACGGCAAGCAGGGCCTCCGCGAACTCGCGGCCCAGAACCTTTCCAAAGCTCACTACCTCGGGTCCAAACTCAATCGCCGTTTCTCTGCGCCTTACTTCAACGAACTCGTCGTTTCGACCGGTTCCCAGTCCCCCGCGCAGGTCAACAAGAAACTCCTCGAGCACAACATCATCGGCGGACTCGACCTCGCCCGCTTCTACCCCGAGCTCGCCGGCCACATGTTGCTGTGCGCCACCGAAATGGCCAAAAAGCCCGACATGGATATGATCGCCGAGGTGATCGCATGATTGACAATAGCCGGATCAAGAAGGTTCGTTCGCACCTGAGCCAGGAAGAAGGGCTGATTTTCGAACGTTCCTCCCCGGGCAAGAAAGCGTACCAGCTGCCGGACCTCGACGTGCCCTCGATAGACCCCGCCGATGCCCTGGGCGCGGCGAATGTCCGATCCGAGATCGAGGACTTCCCCGAAGTAAGTGAAGTGGAAACAATTCGCCACTTCACGCGCCTTTCCACTTATAACTACGCCATCGACTACGGCATGTTCCCCCTCGGCTCATGCACGATGAAGTACAACCCGCGCATCAA
>JBGSME010000435.1:0-7804 GCA_041740335.1 Bryobacteraceae bacterium
CCGGTCAAGCGGCACATGGTGTATTCACGGATCGGCCCGGAACGTTGACCAACGACTTTTTCGTAAACCTGCTCGATATGTCCACCCAGTGGAGCAAGTCTTCGACTACCGATGGTGTTTACGAAGGAGTGGATCGTCAGAGCGGCAAGGCCAAGTGGACGGCCACTCCGGTTGACTTGGTATTCGGGTCGAATTCGGAGCTGCGCACCTTGGCGGAGGTTTACGCTTCGGCCGACGGAAAAGAAAAGTTCGTGCAGGACTTCGCGAAGACCTGGGCCAAGGTGATGAACCTCGACCGCTTCGACGTGCGCTGATTGTGGGTCTGGACGGGCTGATGCGCAGGCAGCCCGTCCACTCTCAGTTGGGTACGCGCTAGAGGATCCGGCGGAGGAGTTCTTCCAGCCGCTCGAGATCCTCTTCGTTGTTGTAGAAATGCGTGGAGACCCGCAGATATCCGTGCCGGGCCGACACCAGCACGCGTTCTTCCCGCAAGGTGCGAGCCAGGGCACTTGCATCGCGGCCCTCCCACTTGCCGGAAACCACCGCCGAGTCCGGCGCCGCAACTTGCGCGCCAAGGCCCTCCATCAATGCCCTGCATCGCGCTGCCAGCGATAGCACGCGCTGTTCGATCGCTTCGACGCCGAGATCCAACATCATCCGCACCACGCTTCCCATCGCGTATAAGGCAGGGAATGGCAGCATGCCACCTTCGTAGCGTTCCGCCGCGTGGGAAAATTCCGGCGCGCCGTGATGCAGGCGATCCACCGACCGCCAGTCATGGTGGCTGCGCCAGCCGATGACGCTTGGCTTGAGCCATCGGCGGACCTCGGGATCGACATAGACGAACCCGGCCCCATTCGGCGTGAGCATCCACTTATACGCATCCACGGCCATCATCGCCGGACGCAGGAGCGCCAGATCCATGCGGAGCGCGCCGACGCTTTGGGTGCCGTCGACATAGAGCAGCGCCCGGGTGCCTTCCAGGCGCTTTGAAAGCTCCTCGCAATTGGCGCGGAAACCGGTAACATAGCTCACCGAACTCAACGCTACCAGGCGCGTCCGCTCGTCGATCCACGCGGGCAACCCCTCCCACGAGGTCTCCACGAACTCCACGCCGCGATCGGCGAGCAACATCGGATAGTACGAGTTATTCGGAAACTCGCCGGTGAGCGTGATCACACGATCGCCTATCTTCCAATCGATGCCGCCGATCAATAAAGACAAGGCCTGTGAGGCTGTCGCTAGAAAGGCCACATCTTCGCCGGCGCACCCGATCAGGCGGCCGACATCGCGGCGGATGGCGTCGGCATCGTCGAACCAGGAAAGGAAATCGGAACACGCCAACTCGTCGCGACGCGCCAGATGCTTCGCGATCGCTTCCGATGCGCACGCCGGCGTCTGGCCGTAGGTAGCCGTGTTCAGATAGGTCCAGGCGTTGAGGGCCGGAAACTGCTTTCGAACGCCGCCCCAATCAACGTTCGCCAAGGATTCTCTCCACTACGCGGGACGCATCTTCCAACGCCGCTTCCACGGATTCCCTGGTCCGTCGCGATACAACCTCCACGCGGCCTTCCGGCACCTTGCGTCCGCAGGTTACGCGGCATGGAATGCCGACCAGATCCGCGTCTTTGAACTTCACGCCGGGGCGCTCGTCGCGATCGTCCAGTAGCGCATCCAGTCCCATCTCGCGCAGTTGGTTGTAAATCCGGGTGGCCGCCTGCAACTGCGCCGCATCGCCGCGATTGACCGGCGTCACCACTACCTCGAACGGTGCGATCGCACGCGGCAGGATCATTCCGTCGCCGTCATGGTGCTGTTCAATGGCCGCGCAGAGGATACGCTCCATTCCAATCCCGTACGATCCCATGATCGGGGTCACTTCCTTGCCGGATTCGTTGAGTACGCGCACGCCCATCGCCTGGGAGTATTTGTACCCGAGCTGAAAGATGTGGCCGAGTTCCATCGCCTTGCCGATCGTCAGAGGTTCGCCGGTCTCGACGCTGAGATCGCCGGCCGCCACCTGACGGAGGTCGGCGAACGCGCACGCGAAATCCTTGCCTGGCGTCACGTGGCGCAGATGGTAGTCATCTTTGTTGGCGCCGCAAATCATGTTGCGGCGGCCTTCCAGTGCGGCGTCGGCGAGTACACGCATGCGTGTTGTACCGATAGGGCCGAGCGAACCTGCAGTCGCGGCGAACCATTCGCCGATTTCCTCGGGATGCGCGGGCCGCACCTCAGCCGCGCCAATGGCCGAGGCAAGTTTTGTCTCGCTAAGCGCATGATCGCCGCGCAGCACGGCCAGCACCGGCGTTTCTTTGTCGCCATGGAGCGCCACCATCACCAGACTTTTCACTTGCGAGGTGGCGGGCAGGCCGGTGAAGTCGGCGACGTCGGCGATCGTCTTACGGCCGGGCGTGTGGAACTCTTCCGGGGCACGATCGCCTTCCGGATCGGGGGAGAGCGGCGGCGCCGCGATGGATACGGCCATCTCGAGGTTCGCGGCGTACGCGCCGCCGGGCGCGGTTACCACGTAGTCTTCACCGGCTTCAGACCGGACCATGAACTCGTGGGACCGGCTGCCGCCCATCGAGCCGGAATGGGCCTCCACGGCGACAACCTCAAGTCCGCATCGGGCGAAGATTCTTACGTAGGCGTCGAAATGCTTGCGATACGATACTTCGAGTCCGGCGGCGTCGAGGTCGAAGGAATAAGAGTCCTTCATCAAGAACTCGCGGACGCGCAGCAGTCCTGACTTTGGCCTCGGCTCATCCCGGAACTTAGTCTGCACCTGATACCAGATCTGCGGAAGCTGTTTGTAACTTCGCAACTCTCCAGCGGCCAGCGCAGCCACTACCTCCTCGTGGGTCATGCCGAGGCACAGGTCGCGCTTCCAGCGATCCTTCAGGCGAAACAGGTTCTCGCCCATTGCCTGCCAGCGTCCGGATTGCTGCCAGATTTCGGCCGGATGTAGTGCCGGAAGATGAATCTCCTGTGCCCCGATGGCGTCCATTTCCGCGCGCACGATTCCGGTGATCTTGCGCATTACCCGCTGCGCCAGAAACAGATGGCTATAGATACCGGCGCCCAATTGCCGCACGTAGCCGGCCCGCAGCAGCAGCCGGTGGCTTACCACTTCCGCTTCGGCCGGAACTTCTCGCAGCGTCGGAATGAACAGAGCGGACCATCTCATCCCTTATCGTCCCTTCACCCAGATCGGGCTGGCCCATGCCATGTTCTTGTCGGTCTGAATTACTCGGACGTAGTAGTAACTTTCGCCAGTAAGCGGCTTTGTGTCGCGAAAGCGGAACTTCGCAGTCCTGGCCTTCGGTTCGGTGGTATAGGCGAAGACGCCGTCGCGCACCACGTCGATCCGCGCCAGATCGGCCGTTCCTGTCACGGCCACTTCGATTTCCGGCGCGCCGGTAACGGTGGTCTCCTCGCCCATCAAGGCGTTTCCGATGGCGAAGTCCACGAGGATCTTGTCGGTAGCCGCATAGGTGCGGCGCGCGGTGAGGCCTTCGAAGATTGACTCGCGATCGGGGTTCTTCGTATACACGGCGGCGAACGACATGTGCGTGGATCTGTGATCCGATGACGCGATGAAGCCCATCTTGCGGCCTCTGGACAGTGCGTCCCAAACGAAGTTCTTCGAATCTTTTTCGTACACCTGGCGGCCGGCTGGATCGGGCGCCCCGTTGTACTCGTAGGTGCTGCGAAGGCCCTGATAGATCTCGACCAGCCGCTCCACCTGCGGGTCATAGTAATCCCAACTTACTTGTTTGTTACCCCATGCCGAGGTGTGCGGAATCGACATGGCCTTCTGGCCGCGCAGAGCCTCGAACAATCCCCACGGGCTGACGCCTTGGTCGCCGATGTCGTAGGAGGCCGGAACGGGGATGTGAGTGCGGTCCATATAGACGACGTTGCGATGGCCCCACGGTGTGAACTGGCTGCGCTCGTAGGCGTGCATGGGAGTGAACAGGCCGGGGCGGTAGAGCAGGTCACTGATCTGCTGGATGCGGTAGAGGTTATAGCGGCGAGGCAGATAGCGGGTGTGATCGGTGATGCCGAGAAAGTCGAGTCCGGCGGCGTCGACCGCGTAGCGCATGGCATCCATCAGCGAACCGTCGATGATGCCGCCGTCTTCGGAGATGTCGGTGTGGCGATGCAGGTCGCCCCAGACGACGGTGTGGCCGCGGAAGGTATGCCGGCCGCTCTTGGTGGCGGCGGTTTTCGCCGAAATGGGATCGGCGGGAGTGAGTGGAATCGCGGGCGCCTGCGCGGCGCCGCCGTACAGCTTGGCGTAAATGATGTTGTGGGAGGACCCGGTGGGAACGATCATCATCACGCGCTTGCCCCCGGCGTCGGCGGTGACGATGCGCTGATCGATGCGTCCCTCGGTGTACTCGACGAAATCGGGTTCGCTCCAAGCCGTTCCGGTCCATGCGGCGGCCCCGGTACGCAGCCAGTTCTTGTTCATGGACTCGCGGAAGAACAGACGCAGGACGCCATCGCCGCCCACCAACGCCACCGGCGCCTGTGCATCCTTACGCTCGAATGCGCCGCCTCTGACCTGATGCAGTTTCCCGTTGGCGAGGCATGCCAGGCCGATGCTGCGCGAAGGCCGCAAGCCGTCTTCGGCGGAATCTGCCGCCCAGTTTTCGCGACCCACTTCCCACGCGATCCAGACGCGGCCTTCCGCGTCCGCGGTGAGCGATGCGTGATTCTCGAGCTTGTCTGTCGCGGCGACCGCCGTCTCCGCGCCCCAACGCCCGTTCCGCCATGAGCGCATCATCACGTCGTAGTCGCCGCGATAGCTGTCCCAGGCGACGTGAAAAGATCCATCGCTTGCAGCCGCGACGACAGGCTCCCAATCGTTGGCGGCGTTCCCGGTGACGGCGGCTTCGGGGCTCCACTTGCCACCTACGAGCATCCGGTGGAATACGTCGCTCGAGCCTGAGCGGAGAGACTGCCAGACGAGCATCGCGCGATTTCCGGCGGAGGCCATTTGCGGCGCGAGATCAGGGCCTGGGTCCGTTGTGATCCGTTCGGGTGCGGTCCAGCCGCCGGCGGACTTCCGCGATGCGTAGAGATCCCAATTCCCGCGCACCTGGGCCGGCCAAACAACCGATGGCGTACCGGTGGCGTCAATCGCGATGGCGGGCTTGTGATAGTCGCCGGTGGCGGATGTGATCCGTTCGGCCGGGCTCCACTTGCCGGCCTCATAGCGGCGCGCGAACAGCAGGGAGGCATGTTCGCTTTCGTGGTAGGACACCCAGGCGGTCCAGATCACTCCGCCGCGCGAGGCGGCCGCGGGATGATCGTCCTCGCGGACACCCGTGGTCACCGGCATGATCTCGAGGAGAGCCGCTTCGCGCTCAGGATTGGGCCGAGGTCCGGGACCCTTATCAGGACGCTGCGCTTCGGCGGCGAGGGCGAAGATGGCGAGCACGGGGATGACGTTTCTAGTTGGGGCGAACATTTCAGAATTCTCTCACCGTTGGGCGAGCGGCGCATCGAACAGGCGCCGGCGCGCTACTATCGACAGATGACCTCCCGGCGAACCGCCGCACTCCGGCTCGTCGTCTTTCTGGCGCTTGGCTTCGTTACTCTTCAGGTACTCGCCCGGGTGCTCTATCCTCTAACCGGACTTCTTGTTGCCTCCGTTTTCGGCGGCTTTGGAGGAGCCGCGATCGCGAACATGCTCGCGCTTCGGATCTATGAAGCCGGGCGTCTTCCCGATATCGGTCTCCACTGGAACCCCGATTCGGCGCGGAATTTGCTCTACGGACTCGCGGGAGGTGTTGGCGCGGCGCTGCTTGTTCTCGGGGGTCCGCTGCTCACCGGCGATGCGCAATGGAAGGCCGCCGATGATTCGGTGGCCGGCGTCGGCTCCTTTATTTTTGTGTCGCTGGTTCTGCTGTTCGGGGCGATCGGGGAAGAGATGTTGTTTCGCGGGTACGGCTTCCAGGTGCTGGTGCCGGCGTTCGGACCCGCGGCGACGCTGCTTCCGATGAGCGTACTGTTTGCCGCAGCGCACGCCGGCAACCAGAGCGTCTCCTATATCGGCCTGTTCAACACGTTCGCGTGGGGCGTTCTGCTGGGGGCGGCTGTGCTGCGGAGCGGGGACTTATGGCTGGCGATCGGCTTGCACTTTGGCTGGAATTGGATGATGCCGCTGCTTGGCGTAAATCTGAGCGGGTTTACAATGAGAGTGACGGGCGTGGAGCTCGAGTGGAACGTCTCCGATCTTTGGTCCGGCGGCAACTACGGGCCGGAAGGCGGACTGCTTTGCACGATGGTGCTGGTGGCACTGGTGGCCTTTCTGTACAAGGCGCCGATCCGGCGGCAGCATCTGGCGCTTCTTGGCCCGCGCGAGGAGGCTGTATGAACCATCGCTTTTCGGCGTTCGCCGTGGCCGCGACGCTACTGGCCCCATCCCTTTATCCGGCGCCGCGCAAACTCACCGACGAGGATCGCATCGAAATCCTTCGCGGCCTTACGGCTGAATACGCAACGGTCAAGCTGGCCATTCCGCGTTCGAAGAAACCGCTTCGGTATGAGAGCACCGGAACGTGGGACAAGGCCAAGTGGAGCGAAGCGGGGCGTGAGTCCGGTCCGGCCGCCCGCGTTGGCGATCTCGTCCAGATAACGAAGGTTGGCATCAATAAGGACAACATCGAGCTCGAAATCAACGGCGGCTTTCGCACCGGACCGAAATGGCATGAGCGCATTCAGGTGGGCATGGGCAGCCGGACGTCGCCGGTTTCCCAGGGGAGCAATCCGAAGGCCGGGACGATCATCGCTCTTTATTTCGACGGGGAAGTGCCGCCGCTCGAGGTAAAGGAATTCAAGAAGCTGCTCAAGCCTCTGCTCGATTTTGACAAGCATTCGGCCACCGAGAACTATCTTGACTCGCTGCCGGCGCCGATTCAGGCTGCTATTAAAGAGAAGCGGGCGCTCGAGGGGATGGACCGGGATCAGGTGCTGCTGGCGCTTGGTAAGCCGCGCCACAAGATGCGCGAGACCAAGGAGGGCGTGGAGCTGGAGGACTGGATTTATGGCGAGGCTCCGGGGAAGATCACGTTTGTCACTTTCAATGGGAATAAGGTGGTGAAGGTGAAGGACGCGTATGCGGGGTTGGGTGGGTCCACGGCTCCGCCGTTGAAGCCGCCGGTTTAGGGTGATGATTTTAGCCGGGCTACTTAGAGCGCTCGGAGCACTCGATCGGAATCCGTGCACGGCCACCGACACTGCCTCCCGCGCCGAACTGTATCCGGACAGACCGGCTGATTGCTATTTGGGCCGAGTTGTCCGGAGGAATTCCTGGTGGAGACAACTCGTCGGGAAAGCGGAAATTCACTTGGTAGACTCCGACGAGTCCCGGCACTAAGCCCATGAACGCAGGCGCAACCTCGGGAAGCCTGAAGACGCCAAAGGCGGGATCGGGGTCTCGAAGATAGATGGCCACGGCCAGTTTGTGGAGCACCTGACTCGAGAGTTCGAACTGCGGCACCACGGCCAGAGGTTCCGCCCGCGCCGCTTCTCCGCTCGCAATCATCGGCTGGGTTTCGGGCATCCCTGTTAGAAACGCCGACAGCATCTCTCCCCGGCGAGCTGGATTTGCCGCGGTCACCAGTGAAAAATCCGAAGCATGCACCACGATGGCTGTTCCGTCGGCGTTGCGGAAAAACTCCCGCCCGTCGGCCGAAACCCGATCCGTTCCACGTTAGTGAACAATGCCTCCTGGAGGGACCTGGAAGTTTACCTGTTGCCAATCGCCGACGCTGGCCACCACCGCGAA
>JBGSME010000436.1:0-13000 GCA_041740335.1 Bryobacteraceae bacterium
GTTCAATCACACCGCGGAGGGCGACGAACTGGGGCCGACGCTCTGTTTCCGGGGAATCGACAACCTGATCTTCTACACACTAGCGGGCGACAAACGCTACTACAAGGACTACACCGGCACCGGCAATACCGTCAATGCCAACCATCCCGTGGTCCGGGACCACATCCTGGCCGCGCTCCGCTATTGGATGGTCGAGATGCATGTTGACGGATTCCGGTTTGACTTGGCGTCGGTTCTCGGCCGGGACAGCACTGGCAAACTGCTCGCCAATGCTCCGCTTCTCGAACGGATTGCCGAGGATCCCGTCTTGAGAGATGGGAAGATCATCGCTGAAGCGTGGGACGCCGCGGGCGCGTATGAGGTCGGTAGCTTTTCAAAACGCCGTTGGGCGGAATGGAACGGCCGCTACCGGGACGATGTCCGGCGCTTCTGGCGCGGCGACGATGGGATGCTGGGTCTATTTGCAAGCCGCATCTGCGGCAGCGCCGACATTTACGAAGGGTCCGGCAAAGGCCCCGAAGCCAGTATCAACTTCGTCACCTGCCACGACGGATTCACGCTGAACGACCTGGTGAGCTACCGCTACAAACACAATGCCGCCAATTGCGAAAACAACCATGACGGGACCGACGCCAACTACAGCGCAAACTGCGGCGCGGAGGGCGAGACCGCCGATACCGCGATCGAGGCGTTGCGGAAACGCCAGATCAAGAACTTCCTGCTGACTCTATTCATCTCTCGCGGAGTGCCCATGCTGCTCGGCGGTGATGAGTTCCGCCGCACACAGGGCGGGAACAACAACGCCTACTGCCAGGACAATGAAACCAGTTGGCTTGACTGGAGCTGCCTTGAACAGAATCAGGAGATCTACCAGTTTGCGCAAGGTATCATCGCGTTTCGTCGCGCCCATCCGGTACTGAGCAAGGAACAATTCTATTCGGACGCCGAGATCCAATGGTTGGCCCCGCGGGGAGGATTTCCCAACTGGGCTGACTCAAGCAGAAAAGAACTTGCCTGTCTGATCCATGAAGGCGGGCAGGATGGGCTCCTCCTGATGTTCAACGCAAGCAGGAACGCGATCGACTTCTGTTTGCCGGCCCTGCCACAAGGGATCCGGTGGTATCCCGCGGCGGACACCTCCCGTTCCACACCGCAGAACTTTTCTGCTCCGGCCGAAGAAATGGCGATAGATAGTTCGAAGTCCTACCACTTGGAAGCTCACTCCAGCGCTATACTTCTGGCACGGAAACAGGCCACATTGCGCTGAGGTCGGCACAATACTCAACCTCGTCTACCTCAGGTCCGTTCCTCGATGTAGCCCACGCCGCTACAGCGACGCGCGGAACGAGGATACAGATTGGCACAAAAGGGGGAACTACTCATCTCCGCCAACCTCCGTTTCCCCTTCGCTCTCGAAAGTTGTGCGCGGGCTTCCGGGACGCGCCGTGCGCTTGGAATCCTCCGTCAAATCTTCTAGCCATTGAAAATCCGCAAGTGAAAGCATTTCTTCACTGCAGCGCCAGTTTCCGTCCGCGCGCCCTGGCATGTTCATCCTGCCCTCGCGACCCAAGTTGAGGAGATCTTGCAGCGGAGCAATCGCGAGCGCGGCTACCGGCGACCATCCCATGCGCATCATCGCCGGAGCAACTTCTGCGCTCTGACCGGGTGCGCGCTTCAGATAGCTCCCGGTCGCGCCGCAGGGATGCGTTTGTTTGCCAAGGCAGGCACTGGCGATAAGCAACTTGCCGCCCATCTCCAGCGCAACGGCGCCGAAGCGTTTGTCGCGTCCTGCAAGGATCTACTCAACTGCATTGAGTCGAAGGTTACCATTGTAAGAACGGCCAACTGAGATTTCACATGACACCTCCAACACCACCTCGCACTCTCACCCCGCTGCGCGAACGCGCCGCATGGAATCGACTGAAGGAACATTTTGCCACAGTCCGCGCGCTGCACCTTCGGCAACTCTTCGCGGAAGATTCGCAGCGCAGCGAACGCTTCACGCAGGAGGTCCTGGGCCTCTACGTCGACTACTCCAAGCACCGCGTCACCAGCGAAACCATGCGCCTGCTGCTGGATCTAGCGGAGGAGTCCGGCCTGCGCCAAAACATCGACGCTATGTTCGCGGGCAATAAAATCAACACCACCGAGGGGCGAGCCGTTTTGCACGTCGCACTCCGCGCACCAAACGGGCAGCAGATGTTCGCAGACGGCGTGGATGTCGTCCCCCAGGTTCACGCGGTGCTTGACAAGATGGCGGAGTTTGCCGAACAGGTCCGCAGCGGCGCATGGCAAGGCCATACCGGCAAGCGCATCCGCAATGTGGTCAACATCGGCATCGGCGGCTCCGACCTCGGGCCGGTCATGGCGTACGAGGCCCTGAAGTATTACACCCAGCGCGACATGACGTTCCGCTTCATCTCAAATGTGGACGGCACGGACTTCGCCGAGGCCACGAGCGACCTAAACCCCGAGGAGACGCTATTCGTCGTCTGCTCCAAGACCTTCACCACGCTCGAAACGATGACCAACGCCCATACCGCTCGCGCGTGGGTGCTCGCAACGTTGGGGGATGAGAAGTCCGTCGCAAGGCACTTCGTCGCGGTCTCGACGAATTCCGCCGGGGTCGAAAAGTTCGGGATCGACGGCGCCAACATGTTTGGCTTCTGGGATTGGGTCGGCGGACGTTATTCTATGGAGTCCGCGATCGGCCTGTCCACGATGATCGCCATCGGACCCGGCCAGTTCCGCGAAATGCTGGCCGGCTTCCACGCGATGGATGAACACTTCCGCACCGCGCCGTTCGAGCGAAATCTTCCCGTCCTGATGGGATTGCTGACGCTTTGGTACAACGATTTCTTCGATGCACAAACCGTGGCCGTGCTGCCGTACGAACAATACCTGAGTCGTTTCCCGGCGTACCTTCAGCAATTGACCATGGAAAGCAACGGCAAGCATGTGACTCTAGAAGGCAAGATTGTCGACTATCAGACCGGGCCCGTCTACTGGGGCGAGCCGGGCACCAATGGGCAGCATTCTTTTTATCAGCTCATCCATCAGGGGACAAAGCTCATTCCGTGCGACTTCATCGGATTTGTCCACGCCCTCAATCCACTCGGCGATCATCACGACTTGCTGTTGGCCAATGTTTTCGCGCAGGCCGAGGCTCTCGCGTTCGGCCGGACGGCCGAGGAAGTCAAAGCGGAAGGCACGCCCGATTGGCTGGTGCCGCATCGCACCTTCGAGGGCAATCGGCCATCGACCACGATCCTGGCTGATCGGCTGACACCGGAGACACTCGGCAAATTGATTGCGCTCTACGAGCACAGCGTGTTTACGCAGGGCACGATCTGGCAGATCGACTCATTCGATCAGTGGGGCGTCGAACTCGGCAAGGCCCTCGCCGAGCGCATCATTACGGAACTCCAGAATCCCGTAGAGAAGGGCGCTGAGCCGCCACTTACGCACGACAGCTCGACCAACGCGCTCATTCGGTATTACCGCGGTGCCAAACGCTGAGCGCCTCGATAAAGGACCCGCATGGAATAGGCCGCGCAGCATCGACTCACTGGACGACTCGGCGATCCTACCCTTGAACCGCCGCAACTTCCCGTCGTCGAGCAGTCGATCCACTCTTGTGGTCCTTATGCGCCTTGGCTGCCAGCGCGTGTGTGGCCTCCCAATTGAATTCGGCATAGCAAAGCGCCTCGTTCGAAACATGCCTTCGGCGGTTTGCTATATTGAAGTTGTGGAACCCAGAGCGGCACAGGCGCGTTTGAGCGAGGCACCTTCTCGAGCCGCCATGCTGTCTGCTTCGGGGTCCAATCAGGTTGATTTGGACGGATTCAGTGGACTGGATCGGCTGACGAGACTGAAGGCGAAAGCCACGGGGTTCAAGCAACTGCAGGAAAGCAAACGAGCGCGGGAGTAATTCAGTGGTAGAATGCCAGCTTCCCAAGCTGGACGTCGTGGGTTCGAATCCCATCTCCCGCTCCAAAATCAACAACTTACAGGCACTTCAAAATCACACCCTCCATAGCCCTCCATTAAGAATCACTTCGGCATTTTTGAGGCGGTGAGGGCTTCTTGACGGAATCTTCCAATTGCTTCGCGGCTGCTGCCTTATCCTTCATGCTCGACTTCGTGTATACGTCGAGCGCGACACCGATACCGTGGCCCCGCTGGTCGGCTGAGACCTTCGGATCGACCTTGGCTTCATGCCCTAAGCTGGCGTGCGTCCGACGCATCACCTGGAAGTTCACCCATCCGAGTCCTACCGGCTCCAGCTTTGCCTTGATGTGGTCCTCGAGAAGTGATGACCGCCACAAGGGCTGGCCGGATTCGCCGGCAAACACGAACGACTCCGGTCCCGATTCGACCGCGCTCTCCATCCACTCGCGGAGGTGCGAGGCGGTGTCTGGGGGAATGGCCGCTTTTCGCCCCAGGCCATTCTTGGGCGATGCGAACTTGCCGCGGTAGACACGCTGCCGAATCTCGATCACGGTAGCATCCGGGCTCACCTGATCGCGCTGAATCGCCAATAACTCACCGGGACGCATCCCTACAAAGATGGCCAAACGGAGGATCACCTTCTCACGTTGTTCGACTGTTCCCAGCGCAAGCTCAACTTCCTCTGCGGACATCGCGTGGCTTTCGCTCCGCTTCGCCGACTTCGGTGTGTAGAGCGAACCGGCAGGGTTCACCGGAATCACCTTCTCTGCAACCGCCATGTCGAGCATAGACGAAAGATCCCAGCGAAGGTGGTCGACGACGCTATGAGATAACCCAGACGTCGCCTTCTGCTCCAAATACTTCTGGAGCCTTGCCAGTGTCAGATCCATCAATCGTTCACGGCCGAGTTCCTTGCCTATGTGATTCCGGATCCGGTTCTCGGTCGTGCCTGCCGTGGACTCCTTCCACTTGCCAAGGTAGAACGGCAAGTAGGTCTCATCCAAGAACTCGATGACGGTGGTCGGCCGGACTGGGCTTGCGGTTCGAACCCCTCCGTTGACCTCGCGCATGAAGATCTGGCATTTCTCCTCAGCCTGACCCTTGTTCATCTCTGAGGCGAAGCCGAGCGTGTGATACCGCCGTTCGCCCCGTTCGTCGTAGTAAAGAACCACCCATACTCTCCTATCCGCATGCTTGCGAAGTTGCAAGCTGCCTTTCTGAAATCTCCTGCGTCTCATGAATTCTCCTTGTGAGGCGCAGGCGTTGATTCGGGGTGATTTGATCGTATCATCGGGCAGCACCCACGGCGATTTCGCGTTCCTGTTTGAGCATCCATTCGTCGATGACCGCCCGCCGGATGAGTGCGCGCCGCCCAGCGCGTACGTGGGGAATGGCCGGGATGCCCGGCACCTTACCGGCAAGCATATGGGACAAATGCGAACGCGAGACGCCAAGGTACGTCGCCGCCGTTTTCATGTCCAGGATCTCCCGGAGCGCCGGGACGCTGGATTTCGATTCGTGATTGGTGTGGTTCTCGGGGATAGGTGACTGCATGTCCCTTTGTACGGCAAGATCGCATTTCGACCAAACGAGTACGTGTGATCACGTTCCAGTGGCCTGCGCGGCCATTGCATTCGCGGGACTTCGTTCGCCGTCGCGCGCGCGGCGATTGCGTTGAGAATTTTGGAGCCGGGCCAGGACCCCCGCGAATGCGGGTGGCTTACCGGCCTGTGGAACCAAAAAGTCAAGCTGTGCATCTATAAAGTCTTTGGGGATATCAAGCCTTCATCCGTTGACTTGGTCTTCGCCCTCGACTACGATGCCGAAAGGCTCACCATTATCGGAGAATTGTTCACCACGTTGGACCTCATTCATGTAGAGACAAAACAGGCGTTGTATGCCGAAGCGAACTTCACGGGCACAGCTCCCTTCCTCCCCCGGGTTGGCTGGGGCAGCCTCGGTCGACCAGCACGGAAGCGCAAGCTTCCCGTCTTCCGAAGGTGCCGCGCCTAAGCTACGTGAACAGACCGACGTCTCGCCGCAAAGTGGTCTCAACGGATTTCACAAGAGCAACGTCAACGGGACCGCGCTTTGCAACTGCTGGACCTCTGAATTAGATGACTTCCTGCGCGACTCCGCGCGATCTGGCGAGGACCACGAGAAGCGTTCCATAGACGCTATTCGTCGCGGCCACCCTGGCATTGCAAAATCTGTCATCTGGGATCGCATCGTCTACCTTGGCCTCACTAAGCGAGCTCGGCCGCCGTACGACTCTCATGAATGGACCGACGCAGAGGATAAGATCTTGTTCGCCGAATACGGCAACGGGCGTGGAGGGGCTCATGCGGCGACGGTGAAGATTCTTACTCTGCACCCGGAATGGACACACGATGCCGTGGCGTGGCGTGCCCAAGCTCTCGGAGTCACGAATCACCGTTCTGAACCACCACGCCGCTGGGACCAAAGCCTCGACGAGATGCTTCGTGAGTTGGCTGATTGCAGTTTGGATACGATCGCTCGTCGACTGAGGCGCACTCCCAAGGCGATTCTCGCGAGAATTCGCCGACTGGGTTTTGATGCCGCATTCTTTGGCGGTCAGAAGACCAAGGATCTTATCCGATACCTCAACGTCAGCGAGGCCCAGGTGAAATCGTGGGTTCATGCGGGTTGGCTCGTGCGGAAACACCGCAGGATTACGGATGAGTCCTTGGCTGAATTCTGCAGGGCACATTCGGAGCTGATTCCCTTTGAAAGCCTTACGATCGAAGCCCAGAATTGGGTTCGGTCGCTTGGGTATCATCGGCCTGTTGATAAGGCGGCTGTGGCTGAGCCAGAATAGTCAGCGAATGACGAACGCATCAGCCTGATTCAGCCACTGCTCAAATGTTGGCAGCGCCTCTTTCGTGAGGTGAGCCTGCTCGACGGTCCAGTAATCAACGACTCGCTCGGAACGGAGTTGCCGGTGGGCATCAGCCCGAAGGCATTCAATCGATGAATCCCGCAAGGCCTCAGCGAAAGCGTGTTCCTCGATCCAGCCGCGCAGTTGATTCCACAACCACTGAGGGTTGGAGCACTGCTTGCCGCGGACCGCCATGACGTGGGCGAGGAAGCCGGGGCAGCGTGCATCCAGAGTTACTTGGACGATGGCCGGAACCTCGCGCGCCGCTTCCACCAAGCTGCGGACCCAGAGGGCGAAGGCCTCCCATTCGACGTACTGGGACGATGCGGTTGTCGGAGGCGAGGCGTTCGCGATCTCCTGTTGCCACTGATCGAAGGTCGGATAGATTGCGGGCCTTTGCATCCGCCATTCCGCATCCATGCGAGTCCAGTGCTGCCAGATGCGTTCGGACGCTTGCTGTCGGCCGTAGTAGTAGTGAAGAGCTTGAATCCAGCCGCCTTGCATCGCTTCAGGAAAGAAATGGAAATCCACCCATGCACTGAGATCGAGCCACAGAGACTCCACGGCCGAACCGGTGCGGCGGCTTTGTAGGAATGCCGGACAGCGATCCTCGATCACAGCGGCCACCCAGTCGGGTAACGCCATCTCGGCATCGGCAATCGCTCGCACCCAGAGTCCGAATGACCGCCATGTTGCCATCTGCTCGCATGCGGAGGCAAGCTCGCGCCATGGCACTTTCAACGCTTGGTCGCGCATGTCGCGGTGAAGTGCAAGGGCGCCGGTTGGGGCGTCCGAATCTGGACGCGTCTCTCTGGGTCCGCTCATTCCGAAGTTCAATTTAGCGTTTTACGCTGGATCGCCGAGTTCATGCAACTTCAAGGGTAACCAGCGGTTCTCACTCTCTGCATTGGTGAGGTTCTAGCATAGAACGCCCCCCGATGTCGTTGCAAGGCGATTCCCGTGATCCCGCAAATCAGCGCGCGAAGTGGCGTTTTGTGGCTTTGGCTGCAATTGCGTCGAGAATTTTGTCGCAACCAACGCTGCCCGCGAACCCATTTGTGGCGAAGCGGAAATGGCCGCAATTCCGTGCGGTTAACACCTCTCCAGGGGCACCCTCAGCAACCCTTGTGCGCTGGCATTTTCAGTTGCCAGAGCCGAACAATCAACCCTATTCTTTTCGCAGGACGGCGCCTCTGCTGCCTGCTGCAATCACAGATTCGGAGGTAACCCGAGATGCGAATTTGGACCACCAAGGAAGCTGGCCTGGTAAAAGCCTGGGCAGCGACGCAACCAGAAACACGAACTCCGCTGGAGCAGCTTGCCGACTCGCTGCGACGCACCACTCGGTCGATTCAAGACTTCCTACGGCGCGAACTAGGCCCCGGCAACTTGCCGTGGCGAGAGCGGCCGCGGTGGACGCACGAAACGGATCGATCCGCAGAAGCGGTCCGGAAGTTTACGCAACGTCACCGGCAGCCAGATGACGAGGAGTCTCCTGAGAATGGCTACACGATCTCCGAAGTCGCGCGTGACCTCGGGATTTCGCGCATGGGCGTTTACCGGCTACTGCGCGAAGGGAAGCTGAGGCGCTTCAAGGGTAGAATCGCGGAGTCTTCGTTTGAGTCATTGCTGCGCAATCACCCGGACGCCGTGCCGTATCGGAAGCTCAGCCGAGCGCAGCAGGAATGGCTGGTTCTCAATGGCTATCAGGATCCCACAATGAACGTGAAGCGTCCGAGCGCGGCTGGGTTGCTCAAATGAGGCTTCGTCCGGTGTTCTGCGGGCCGCGCTTATTTAGACTAAAGAACACAACTGCTCGCAAGGGGTGTGGCTAGGCGCTGGATATCTCAACACTGTGACACGTCGCGACGTATCCATTTGGGGCGCTGTCTGGCGACCGTAGCTGGTGGCAACCGAGCGGGTTTCTTGCGGAGATCGACGGGAAGGCGCAGTTGATGCGCCCTCTACACAACGGGCAGCGCGACCATCGCCTTTGCATACGTTCCCCGCTTGGGGCGTTGCGCTAAAATCAAATAGTGTCGCGATTTCATAATGTGCTAGATCGTCGCTGCGGGCGCTCCCGGATGATGGGATCCATCAGGGCTTTGACTTCGACATCAAAGTCTTTGGTTGGACTCTTGGCCCTGGCGATGACCTGTTCGGTCTTCGTACAGGCCGATGATTTAGTGCCAAGGTTTGAAAAAGCTTCCGAGTTCCCAGTTGATCTCCCAAAGGATCAGAAGATTGATGTTGGCTTTCTTGTGGTTAAGGAGAATCGCACTGATGCGGCAAGCCGCCTTGTCCGTTTACCCGTTGCAATTCTTCGGAGTACCTCGCCCAGCCCAGATGTGGACCCCGTAGTTTACCTTCCAGGAGGACCAGGGACAAGCGCCCTCAATACAGCCAAGTATGGGTTTGCTTATCCATTCCTAAAACATCGGGACTTCATCATCTTCGAGCCGCGCGGAGCAGGCTTGGCGTCGCCAGATCTGAATTGTAATGGCGTGGCTGAGATTCGGAAAAGCGGTGCTTTCGGGCTTCTGTCGCCAGTCGACGCGGAGCAAGCTGAGGTTGCTGAGGCGAGAGCTTGCAGAGCCCGGCTCTTAGCGGCTGGCATAGACCCTTCCGGATACACAACTTCGGCGAGCGCCGCCGATCTCGAGGATTTGAGGTTGGTGCTCGGAATCAGGCAGTGGAATCTTTACGCCGTAAGCTACGGCACCCGGCTTGCACTTTCGTACTTAAAGCATTTCCCTGGTAACGTCCGAAGTGCAGTTCTAGATTCCGTTCTGCCGCCCACATCGCGGTATGACGATCACAGTGACGCAAATTTATCCCGGTCGTTCTCTGCTCTGTTTCGAGATTGCAGTGCTAACGCGCAGTGCCATGAGCGCTTCCCTGACCTCGACCGCCGTTGGGCTAAGACGGTTTCCGAAGCCAACCGCATCGCGATCAAGATTACTGTCGAGGACAATGTCGCAAAGCAACAGCAAACCTTTGCACTAAATGGCCTAGGTCTTCAGAAATTGGTGCCAATCGGATCAACAGGGGACCTCCCCAATCTTCCAAGCCTCGTGGACGGATTGGCTCGTCGCGATCCACTCACACTAAAGGCGGCGTTGAAACAGGCTAGGCTGCCGGATCGCTACTCATGGGGACTTCGATATTCCGTTTGGTGCTCCGAAGAAGCTCCTTTCGCAAAACAAGCCAAAGCGAAACTTCGCTCCAGGCCAGTGGTCTCTCCTAACGTTTGTGCGGCTTGGGGAGTACTTCCTGTTCCTAAAGAAGAAGTCCAGGCCACGGTCAGTGATGCCCCAGTACTGATGATGTCTGGTGAGTACGATCCTGAAACTCCGTATGCATGGGCGTTGGAGGCGGCAAAGACGCTTTCAAATGCTCAAACTGTCCTGCTGCGCGGAAAGAGCCATGTGCCTACGCAAGAGTGGGCAAGCCCGTGTGCGATGACCCTTGCGGATAGCTTTATCAAAGCGCCAACGATGAGCGCGGAATTGCCGTGCATCGCTGACCTGCGCCCTCCTACCTTTAAAGCCGAGAAAGCAAAGTAAGCAGATTGCACCAGTAGCTCGCGCAAAACGGCATGCTCGGGAGCGATCCTCGAACCGCCCGCCTCGCTGGTACAGACGGCGGCGCAGTTCTAGCTTCCGGTCGCTATCGCGACTTCCCGCAATCTATAAGCTTTTGCTGCCCTTATGGCGTCATCGAAGTGATCAAGATAATTTCCAGAGTGACAAACTAAGGCCACGCCAGCGGGTCGCGAGACAGCAGGATGAACTTTGAGAGGGCTTCTCGATTGCTAGTCATCTCGGAGCACAACGTTCGGATCCACCCGCGATGCGCGCCAAGCAGGAAGCCAACTGGCGACCACTGCCACTGCCGTAATCGTCGCGATCACCAAAGCGATCGTCAAGGTGTCCGTCGCTTGCACGCCAAACAGCATGGACGCAATCAGCCGATTCAAGACTAGAGCACCTGCGAGGCCAATGATGATGCCCATTGCAGTGACCTGAATGCCTTGTTTCATGATCTGTGTGAGCACTTGGGAACGAACCGCACCGAGGGCAATCCGGATGCCGATTTCGCGTCGGCGCTCCGTCACCATGTAGGAGAGTACACCGTAGGTGCCGATGGCTGCCAATAGGAGCGCCAGTCCGGCAAACGCGCCCAGTAACTGGGCCAGCAGTCTCGGTCGGCGAATCGATTCGGCAAATACCGAGTCCATGGCTCGAAGCCGTACCACGGGGACCGAGGGGTCCACTTCACGCACCAGCCGCTCGATGGTCGCGGACAGCGCGGCCGGTGGCAGCGTCGTCCGCACCACGACGTTCATACTGGGTGGAGAGACGCCGTGCTGGTCAAGCGATACGTAAAGCTCAGTCCCCGCCGGGCGCTCCACGCCGCGCTGCCTCACGTCCTTCGCTACTCCGATCACCGTATGCCAGACGTCCTCGCCGCCGCCAAACGACCCACCCGGAGGCCGCAGACGCTGGCCAATCGGGTTCTGGCCCTTCCAAATCCTTTTCGCCAAGGTCTCATTGACGATCGCCAACTTGGCGTGTGACGCGTTGTCGGCTTGCTCGAAGCCGCGGCCAGCGACAACGGGGATGCCCATCGTCCTGAAATAGTCTCCCATGACGAATTGGTAGTAATCGATAATTGCAGACGGCCTGCCATCGTCATTGGTGTACTTCTCAATTGGAGTAGCGATCGCATCGGGATTTCGATTCGGCGGCAGACCCGACATAGCAACCGTTCCCAGCACGCCTGGCACGGCGCGAAGGCTGTCGAGGATGCGTTGATATGCCCGCGCACGTGTGTCGGGATCGGAATTTGCCATGGGCAATGTCATCGAGAACGTCACCAGCCGCGACCGGTCAAATCCCGCATCAATCCTCGTGAGGTTGTAGACCGTCTGAATTAGCAAACCCGCTCCGATCACCAGCATCACCGCGAAAGAGACTTGGGCGATCACGAGCCCTCGACGCGCGTAGTTGCGCCACGCGCCGCCCGCGCCCTTGGCACCCTCCTTAAGCGTAGTCACCATGCTGCTACTTGTTCGTTCACGCCCCAGCAATACCAGTCCAAAGAGCAGAGCCGCCCCAGTCGAGAGCACTAGCGCAACAAGAAAACTGGGTAAGTCGATTGCAAGCTCACTCATCCGCGGGATACTCGTCGGGTAAGCACGGATCAGGGCTCGCAATCCAGCGCTGGCCAGCCACAGGCCCAGAAGTCCACCAGCTCCCGCAAGCATCGCACCTTCGGTTACCGACTGTCGAAGCAGTCGGCCGCGGCTGGCGCCAAGCGCCGCGCGCAGCACAAATTCACGCCTGCGTGACCCGGCGCGAGCGAATACCAAGTTCGCGAGATTAGCGCAAACAATAAGCAGCACGAATCCCACGGCGGCCTGCAGGACCCAGATCGGCCGGCTGGCATTCCCGATGATCGCGTCTTGTAACGTCCGCAATTGGAGCGTGTGGTCGCCTGCTCGTTGGTGACGGTTCGTTGGTACGTGGTCTTTCGTGCCGGCACGCTCGCCCCAGTCTTCGACCATTGCCCTTAGCTCCCTCTGCGCCGCTTCCAAGGTGACTCCTTCTCTTCGTCGCCCAATAACGTGGAGCACGTGGACCCCGCGTTGCTGGGCGGTGCTAGGGTGCAGCCAGAGTGGCAACCAAACCTGGGTGCGATTATCCATGACGTCGGCCCCCGGCGGCATTATGCCAACGATTTCGTGAGGCCGGCCCTCAATCTCCACCTTTTGTCCGACAATCAGTCGTCGTCCAAAGGCTGTTCGCCACAAGTCGTGCGAGAGAATTGCGATCGGAGGCGGCAGCGTCCCCGTCCAACGCGCCGTTTCTTCATCATTGAAGAACCGCCCCTGTTCGGGCTGAATACTGAGCGCCTTGAGCAAATTTGCGTCGACAGAGATAGAGCGCACCCGCAGTGGTCGATCCCCGGCAGTCAGGTTGACCTCGCCCGTTGTGTACCCCGCGCCGCTCGCCGAGTAAGCGCCAACCGCGCCGAACGACTGGTTCATCTGCCGGAACTCGGCGTACTCTGGGGCGGAGAGCGCGTTTAGCGTGCCCCCGGTAGCCGGTGACGTGCCCCCGGTAATCTAAGCCATGCATAATTTGG